>JACIVZ010000019.1 GCA_014361205.1 Methanomethylovorans sp.
CTGCAATCCTGGCACAAATGTTCCGTATCCTCAAGAGAACATCCAAATGTACAGCCTCTGACAACCACTCTTGGAGGCAGAAGAGCTGCAAGGGCCCTTACTGCCGTGGATTTTGCCGTTCCTTTCTCCCCACGTATGAGCACTCCTCCAATGGAAGGGTATATCACGTTCAGGATAAGAGCTTCTTTCATGGCATCCTGGCCAACAATAGCTGTAAATGGGTAGACAGGTTTTTCTATCATCAATATATCTCCTCGGTCTTTGTAGCTGGTAGTCTTTGTTTGTTCAGTTTATCGGATGTTCAGAAGGCATATGTCAATTGACATAACTTTTTGATACCCTCGCCTTCTCAGGGCATTATTACGGTCTCTATACCGGGAACGCATTCGTTCAGTATACTGGATTCCTGCTGCAGCAGTTCAATCGATGTATGCTCCTTGCATTGTTCCTTCATATCTGGCAATGTCCTCAGATGCTGAACCAGTGAACCAATGGAATTGAATTCCAGCCTGCTTCTCCCGTTTTGCCATGACCATATCACACTGCCACCTGATCTGCATACATCTATTCTCATGGAAGTTACCTCATCTGCGCATATACGGTATCCTGCACGTTCAAGGGCACGCCTTGTCCATATTAGCTCCACTTCTGTTCCTGCTTCTCCAGTGAGCACAGCACTGCCTCTTTCCTCAGGAGCTATGATGAAAGTGCCTTTCTCTATATCGAAATGCACACCCCCCATCTCAAAGGCTGAGCTTAGAACTCCCTGCAACACAAGGTCTTCAGGAGCACCAAAGAACATTTTTCCCCCTTTGTCGATAAGCCATATCCTGTCAGCAGTACGCATAGCAAGGTCAAGATCGTGTATGGACAGCAATACTGCCCTTCCGGGATGTCTGGAAAGGGATCGCAGAATGCGCATTATCTCCACTTTATGGGGCAGGTCGAGAAATGCAGTAGGCTCATCAAGAACAAGCACAGAGGGATCTTGTGCCAGTCCCCGGGCTATCATCACTTTTTGCTTTTCACCGTCACTGATCTCTCCCATAAAACGCGATGTTAGCCCTGCTGCACCAACTGCGTTGAGCGAAAAGGAAACAATTCTTTTATCATCTTCTGACAGGACACCGGACCAGCCTGTATGAGGGTATCTGCCCAATGCAACGACATGGAATACCCGTAAGTGTGAAACCGTAACCGGAGATGTGAGAACAACACTAAGTTTTTTTGCTCTTTCTTTCGGTGTGAAGTCCTTAAGGTCCCTGCCTGACAGATATATGCTGCCTGACAGCGGCTGCTGCATACCTATCAATGTCCTTATCAGTGTTGATTTTCCTGCACCGTTTGGTCCTATCAGGCATACAAGTTCTCCGGCTCTCAGATCAAGTTCAAGTTTTTCAGCAATAACCTTTGGAAAATTGTCATGATAGCCGATGGAAAGATCCCTGGCATAAAGGAGAATCTCATCTTTCATATGGAAACACCTCTTCCGAATCTGCTGCCATGCAGAACTACCCAGATGACCACGGGAGCTCCAAACATAGATGTCACTGCACTGAGCGGAAGAGTCAGAGAGCTGCCAGGCAAATGAGCAATCATATCCGATAACAGGGCCAGACAACCTCCTACAATGATACATGCCGGCACAAGGATCCTGTGATCTGCAGTTACAAAAACACCACGACAAAGATGGGGAACAGCCACTCCCAGGAAGGCAATAGGACCGCAAAAGGCGGTAACAGCACCTGCAAGCAGGGCAGTGGTGATTATTATTGCGATGCGTATTCTCTTGAAGTTCATACCCATACTCATTGCATAACCTTCTCCAAGAAGGAGTGCGTTCAAAGGTTTTGATAGTAAAAAGGACATTAAAAGGGCAACAGCTGTGACCGGTACAAGTATGCTAACCTCAGTCCACCTGATATCAAAAGTACCAAAGGTCCACTCCGAAAAAGCCTTTACTTTGTCCGGATCACTGAAATGCACAAGCACGGTTACAACTGAACTGATAACGTATCCGAACATGAGTCCCAGTATAAGTATGGTCACAGTACTTTCAATTCTGCGTGATACGAACAACACGATCATGAGTACTGCTGCAGAGCCAAGGAATGCTGCGGATACTACTGTGGCACTCCCAAAAAAACCCATTGATCTAAGTAACTGGGGCAGGGTTCCCCCTGATGTCCCGCCAGCCAAAAGGACTACTAAGGCTACTCCAAGAGTTGCACCGGAACTTATACCAAGGATATATGAATCTGCAAGAGGATTTCTGAAGAGCGTTTGCATTTGCAGACCGGCAACTGAAAGTGCAGCTCCGCCAAAGCTTGCTGCTATTGCCCTCGGCAATCGCAGGTCCATTATTATGGTTTCCCTGGATGCATCACCAACATAATTTCCCATTATGATGGAAAATGTCTCATGAAAAGGGATATCAACAGATCCTAATACCAGATCCAGTACAAAAGAGATACAGAAAGCTACCGAGAACAGCACTATCAGTATAAGGACCCTGTGATGATCCTTCCGAGTGTGTGTTTCCCCTTTCACCCTTTATTTCCTCCGGAAACAGGCTTTAGCTGCTTAAAGTAAACAAGCTCATGTTCTTGCACCAGTTCCGGATGGAATATCCTTACAAGATCTGCCAGTACCACTTCAGGTCTTACAAGACCTGATTCGTAGTAATCATTACCTCCGTGCTCATTCACACGGAAATAATTTGTGTACACATTCCCATCCTTTACTGACTTGAACTTTGAATAAACTGGATCTACAGCCACTAATTCTTCAAGACTGTCCCACATGCCTGATGATATCCAGTAGTCAGCATCCTTGCCTTTATCGAACACTGCTTCATAATCTAACGGGACACTTGCAGTGTGATTATCCTCGGAAAAAAAATAAATGGCTCCTGCATCTTCAAGGTATTTTGCTACGAAACTGTTGCCACCAGGGACGTACCATATTCCCTGCCAGGTGTCACCACTCATGACAATGGGTTTATTATCCACTGAAGCTGTTTTTGACTTAAGATCGTTATATCGAGAAGATACGTTGGAAAAATAAGCATTTGCTTCTTTTTCTTTATTGAAGAAAAGAGAGATGTACTTTACCCACTCAGCCCTCCCCAAAGGATCCGGCTCCTTATATTCGATATTTATTACTGGTTTTAAGCCAAGGTCGGAAAGTTCTTTTATATGCCGATCATAATCAGGGACACCTGTAGTGGTTGTCATGACAATTTCCGGAGAAATACTGACTATCAGTTCTGTGTTTGTGTTCATCCCCGTACCAACTTCCTTTATCCTTCCTTCAGCTATCATCTCCCTCACCGCATGTGTGTTCACAGCATCAAAAGAGTTAACAGCCTTAAGTTTCTCCAGCTCACCTGTGATCTCAAGAGCAGGAAGGTGAGTGGTGGAAAGTGCAACAATGCTCTTCACAGGAATTTCAATGACCATTGCAGTTATTCCCAGATCAGGTACCGGAGTGCCCCGCTGCACCAGGACATAAGTATATACCTGCTCTGATTCAGGTTCTTTAACAGTGACCACTTTATAGTTGTTATTGTATTCCACAGCGAACCCTTTGGCATATTCCACACTGACCTTATCAGGTAAATAGTCCAAGGATGCTTCCAGAGAAGCATCCGAACTATCTGTGGAATTGATAGCCATGACATTATTTCCGTTTCCTATGCAACCTCCTGTATTGACAACTGCAATTAAGATCAGTGTGATCATTACCAGTCTTTTCTCTATTGCAACACCCCCTTAAGTTCAGATATATACCTAAAAGAGATTGTTCTTTGCTGCCTTCGAATTATTGTGTTCTCCCAATAGGGCTCACTGAGGATCTTTTCTGTTTCATTCATGTATTGGCACACATTCCGTTCTTTGCCAGCCAGGCTGTTATCCGTACCCAATTATCAAGGATAGACTCTTTTTCTCTGAGCAGATCTGACATCTGAGGAACATTAACTGCACTCAGTGCTTCCGGAAGCCCTCTCATTATTATAAAAGCTGCTCTTTTTCCTGCTTTTTCGGGTAAAAGATTCCATGAAATCTCATCTACTATGTGCAATACCGCAGTAGCAGATCCTACTAGAAGCGGATTTTTCGACATGGTTCTCAGTGAAGCGAGAAAACGTGCTTTTCTGTTCTCGCCTTCCATTTCAGATGCTTTTTTCCAGTAATACTCTTCATTTATTCCAAATCTTTCAAGTCTTACAAGCATATCACATTGAGATTGAGGAGTAAGTTCTGATTGATTTGCAAGGGCTTTTTGGGTAGCTTCAATAACACATCTGCCGATCATTTCTCCTAGTTTGGAGTGTTTTCCTGCATCGGTTAATATGTATGGGCTGGTTCTGTCAGCTACGATAGCGATCATATCTGTTCCAGATCCCGTAGCTATCCCCTCTGAATAACGACTCGGCGCCATAAGCTGCTGGAGAGCAACTGTTTTTGCTTCAGTGGCTGTGATGACAGCTTTGACCATTGCATAGGGGGGCAGATTTGCTCCTATAAGCAATATTGTATTGATAGTACCGAATATGTACTTCCCATTTTCCTGGTGATATGAAGCCGGGTCTCCTGCTCTGCCCCCGTTGACTTCAACACCGCCCGTAATGATAGCTGTGACCTCTACATCCCTGTGACAACGATTTGAAATGCAGACATGATCCATATTCGCTGCTGTCAGAAGACCTGTGGAAAGAGCAGGATCCAGACCCAGCTGTTCTGAAATATAGGAAACAAATGCGGTAATACTGCCACCTCTCAGAGAACTGCTATCATGAGAGTCGGCAGAATTTTTTACCTGATGGTTGAAAATATACCGGATGTTCTCTCGATAGCCACCGTTTAGCCAGGAACTGGTAAGAGTGCTCCTCCCTTCAGGCAAATGGACAATAATTGATGTGTCCTGACGGAAAACACGTTCTCCTGAAGAAGTCTCATATAACAGTCCTTTTTTCTCTTCCTCTGTAACCTGATTCCGTTGCTGATCATATTGAACTGAAACTTGTGGCATGTTTTCTTCTGTCATTCTCATTGTTCCTTAAGTTCCATTGTGGTGAAAGATTGTGGTGGAAGCCTGAATCTAGAATCTTTAATCTTAGAGGGATTTTAAAAAGAGCATAAATACCATGCCTACCGGCAAGGTTTTTCAAACCAACCCATCTCTTTTTGACTCTGACCGAAGAACAGAGTTTCAATCCCATTCAGTATTTGAAAAACTAGTATATATATTAGAGTTTTTTAGTTATACATATTATCTTTTCTGAATACATTATTATGCAATCGCATCAGAGAGATATCTTATGAAAAAAAATCGTCATTGTTAATGAAACATAGCTAACTTCTTATTTCGGCTCTGTAGAAATGCTCGTAAAATCACTATCATTCAGTTTAATTCCGCAAATACAACCAATTTATAGGAGTACATTTGAAAATATTCAGGGCATAGAAAATTGTATGATCAACGAGGTTTTCTATAGAGCCGCTGAGGCAAATCTATTATATTTGTGCCTTCACCGTTACAATAATTCACATCTATTGTAGTTTCAACATATTGTGGTTCAGGGTCACCTGGATAAGAAAGAACTTGCCAACTAACCATAATTTTTACTGACATCTCACATGAAGATACAATTGTTTCAGTATCTGCACTATATCCCATTCCTGTTATTCCTGACCAATTAATCTCTACATAATGAGTGCCATCGAATCTTCGATACAATGTAGCTTCATCAATCTCAATTTGCGCGTTTTCTGTGACAGAACTAGTATTTGGAATTGAATGGCAGCTACCTAATATTTCATCAACATTCCAGGTCCATGACTTGGACACTAGTACACCATTTTTCTCTGCTTCTACTTTCAGTTCGTGACTTCCAAATACTGCATCATCTGTGCAGGAAATCTCACTATTTGCCGGCGGGTTATTATTTCCTTGAACTAAATAACCATCAAGTTTCCATCTTACAATAACATTATCTTGGTTAACACTTGCTTTAAATGTTCTTGATTCTCCAGCATAATTCAGGACAGGCGATTCCGGGCTTATCAAAGTAATTTGAAGTTCTGGAGTACCTCCACCTCCTATATTCACACCTCCAGATATCCTTCTCTGATAAGATATTGTGATAAAATCCAACCGTTGCAAAAGGTTATGTTGTCTTCCTGACAGAGTATAGGATGATTCCTATTACCCCGCAGTATATCGAAATCAGGCACCCAGAACCTGTTATTGTATATTTCATAAAGGCAACCATCTTCTCCTAAAGGAGTTCCTACAGGTTCTTGCTTGATTTTAAGGTATATGCTCCGCGAATCAGTCTTCATAGATGCATTAATATGCGGGTTTTCACCGGATTTATTTCCAGTTTCCAGATAACATGATGGCTGATAGCAGATCACAGAAGCTTTTGTAGGCCTATAAAGCAATTTCAAACTTTGGTCAAGACAAGAACCGACAATTGCAAGATCATAATGTTCTTCCCGATAATCATCCATAAATTTAAAGTAATCATAACCATAACATTTCAGATTTGGATACACATTCTGGAACTCAGCTGGAAAAGCACCTACTGCAATTACTTTTCTGTCACTCTTTTGGAACGACATTGTTGGATTAATGATGTCAAACACCATTTCTTCAGGGTGATGAAGATTGAAGAATGTGTCAACAGAGGGGGAAATTAAGTTAGAAGGAGCTTTTGTGACAATCCTTTGGATATTTCTCTCATAAAACTTGTCCCAGAATGCTGAAAAGAATGGACTTATCCCCAATACAAAATTTTTCCAATCATCCTTTAATTCATATGAAACAACTTCATTGATGTTATCAAAGAGGTCGATATATGCCGCACCAATAGGACAGTGAGGAAAAGTAATTTCGAGGATGTATTTGTCATATCTTTCAGAATCCATTGGTTAAGTGTCTCTTTGTCCTTGGCAGCCTCTAAAGGGAGACTATAATGATGGCAGTCGTTTTTCAAGTAGGTTCCAACATCGTATTGTCCCTTCATTGTTTGCAAGCATGCAACTCTCAGGGCCTTCGACCTGCAATACTTCTCAAGCAACAGTGCTGTTGTAGTTTTTCCCTGATTACAGGGGGATGAAAGGACGTATATTTGTTTTCCTTTTTCATTCATGAAACCACTCTTTGAAATATGCTTTCAACTGTAAGAAAAGAATCATGCAATTCTACTTATTTTTGTGGATAATACATGTAATCTTTTTTACAAACATAATGCCATGCCAACTGCCAAGCTTTCATGGAATCAACTATACCAACCTGTCCTAGAGCATCTGAATACATTTCAGTTACAGGCAGCTACACTCTAATTTGATCGCTGGAAAAGAATGACGGTGATACACCTGTGCACAAAGATTTTTTATTGGTAGCACCCTTTGTTCTAAATGAACTGTTAAGCTAAATGAACGGCTCAATTACAGTTTTCCATGCTTTACCCAGGCTGTCCTCAGGATCATCATGCTGCAAAAGTATTTCCAGAACTGCCTGTGCGATCTCAGGTCTATGTATCAGGTAGCAGTTCATGCAGCTCCATCCCTTTTTTCCTCTGGAGCCGGTTATCCATTCGCCACCTGTTCTTTCGTCTTTGCAGGGATTGAAAGGGCAATAACAGAAAGTACAGTCCTGCCCCGGAAAATGACAGGGATAATAACGACATTCAATATTACTTCCTGACAAACTGCCTCTGTCCAGCGCATCTCTGAGCTTCTCTTTTGCGTAATCTTTTGCCCATTCTTCCATGACTATGCCAAAAATCTCCTCTAACCTGTCAATATTGTCCTTTGTAGTAACAGCAACCCTTACGTAATCCTCTCCAGGTAAGTAAAATGAACTGCAATCCATGAGCATTACGCCATGCGACTCCAGCCTTTGTGTAAGTTCCTTTAGCCCCATTAATAGTTTCAGATTTACCAGAATATGAGAAGAATCGCTCTTTTCAGGTATATACCCATGTTTTGAGAACATGTCAACAACATATGCTCTATTTTGCTGAATGAATTTCCGCGAGCTTATCAGATACTTGCTGTTGCATCCGTTCTTCATTAAGAAAGCACCCAAAACCAGTGGTAAAAGTTCCTTGTTATTTTCTTTGTCATATGGCTTTAGTTTCCTGATCAGATTAGCCGAAGCTACTGCAAATGTCATTTGAGTATCTGAAAGAGCAAATGAATCGGATATTGAACGTTGAATAATGATGTGATCATTCTCTCTCACAATAGATGCCACACTTTGGTATGGATCGGACAGTTCTATCAGTGTCTCATCAACAAAAAGAAGTGTTCCGTTATCTTTGCAGCGTTTTGCAAGAAATGCTATTTCACATGCAGGCAACAAAGCCCCGCTTAGGAAATGAGGGTTTGATATGATAACCATTTCAGCTTTATTCAATGAAAGGTCAGGGATATCTCCAGGGGAGCAGGTATCCAGATAATTCACCTTAATGCCTTTTTCCTGAAGCAAAATTACATAATCGAAAGAAGCTGATGTTGTTACTATAACCTCGTCACCTTTTTCAAGAAATGATCCTGCAGTTATTTCAATAAGACCTTTGCCTGTTACAGGGAAGATGTGCTCAGGCCCAATCCCTCCATCTACAAAATATGCCGCCGCTTTTTTAAAATCAAGGTAAGCATCATTGAAAGAAAGTTCTTTTTGCCGGTAAATAGTATCGATAATATCCACAAGATCATCATTCAGTTCTCTATGTTTGAAAGGATCACCAAAAGGATTCGACCTTGCTCGAAGATCAATCGAACAATTAGTATCTATAACGTCATCCTGCAACGCACCGGGAATTATATCTGCATTCTGACAGTTGTTTTCTTCATCCATCATTTTGCTCATTGCTATCCCTTATTTGCTTTTAGATTTACAGGGTTATAAACATTATTTTTTTGATAACAGAAATTATCTTTATGGTTATAATTTCACCAGAATCGGCCTTTCAGCTATCTTATTGAATCTGGAAGTTTGCTTCTCATTTCCGATAAGAAGATCTTATGTCACTTATTTTGAAAACATATGTGATCAAAATATTTATATATAAATGGTAAAAGATATTTAAATCTGTTAAAGCTGAGTATATGGGATCTGGGAATCCATATCAATACCATGACAAACATAGATATATTTACATCTATCATGGATGTGAGACAATATCCCGCAGATACAGAAAAAGATCAAGTGAGATCGATGTGGGTGGAGTACTTATCCTTGGACTGTTTGTAGCAGTGTACTACATTTTTAAGTATTGGCAATGGACATTGGCACTAATTTTTATTTTGGGATCGATTGGTTTAGTTTATTACCTGAACAAGAGATCTAAGAAAAAAAGTATCAATGATAATCCTTATAATTCGGAGTCAGCTTTTCGAATGGATAATCATCAAGCAACACAGATAGTGATGAATTTGAAAGATATGTCGTGGAGCTTTTTGATGAGAAGTGCTTCACGATAGTGGAATGGACCACAGATAACATGAGAAAACATAGCAGATACGTAGAAGCCGATACACGCCCTGACCTATTGATAAGGCATAATCCTACTGGCGATGAATTCTATGTGGAATGTAAATATCGGTCTAAACTCCACGAAAATATGTTTATGTGGTCCACTCATGAGCAGATGAACAGATATTTTAAGATTTGCCTATGAAAAAAATTGCCGTTCTTTGTAATAATGGGTCTTGGTGGTGCTCCCAACAGACCTGAAAAGATGTATTGTGTACCACTTAAAGAAATAAAATATCCGAAATTGTACCCAAGTGTGCTTACAAAGTTTTACCATGAAGCTGGAAAAGACTTCTTCTGGAATGGACACACACTAAATTAGTAAAATGGGTATTTTCGGAAATTTATTTGAAGAGGTAAAAGGAGGAAATAAACGGCTACAAATCAAAGACAATATTGAGAGTTCCATATCTGAGAAATATAAAGAACCCTATAAGGCTTCTGTATACATTAAAATTTCATTAAAATTTTAGTGGATCAATAAACATTACAGTATTGCAAAGAGGTTTTTACTGAAGGTGGAAATAAAGGGGAGCTGATTTCATTTTAAGTATGGAAAATTACCTTAATCATCTGTTTTATTGGTATGTCACAGTTAATTTTGGTCTCTGGGATGTATTTGACCATTCTGAACTGTAAAAGGCAATGTAATCACCATTTTCATTCTTCGCCTTCAGGAAGAAACCTGTGTTATTATATTTACCACTTACATATTCCTGGACAAGTTTTGTGACATTGAAATCATAATATCTGTTACCTGGTGTATCGTTGGCAGAAAATGTAAGCGAGGCATATGGAGTCTTTCCTTGGGAAATATTGTTAAGGTCAGACCAATCTCCCCCTTTATTAGTCCACTTTGTATCAGACAGCCTGCAATTCCAGCTCACATATTCCGGTTCCCATTCAAGAGGCCTGTATATCTCGACAACTGTATCATTCTTACGCATTGCATTTTGTGGATAATACCAGTAGAGTGAAAGCGTTGCATTATAAATTATATCTGTTGTGTTGTAAGAACTCAGATTGAACCAAAGTACATCCCTGCAACGATATGCACTCTTCCCGACATCTAAATAGCTGGAAGTGGAAAAAACAGTTTTTGATGAAGACTCACGCAGCCTGTTGTCATAAACAGCTGTATGTGAGGTAGATATCAATGGTTTTCTGACAATTACATCCACTGTATCTGAGGATGTTTGTCCTTTTGAATCCGTAACCGTAAGTGTCACGGTGTAATTACCTGTTGTTGTAAACACTTTTGTTACAGTCGACCCGTTTGCTTCAGAAGTTATACCATCGGATGAGTCAAAGTCCCATGAATATGAGACTATACCATTATCATCGGTTGACAAACTTCCATTGAAAGTTGTATCGATACCGACTGTCGTGATTATATCAGATCCTGCATTTGCTATCGGTGGCTTATCAACTATTATAGTTAGTTTTGGTCTTTGTGATACATTTGACCAATCAGAGCTATAGAATGCAATGTAATTACCGCTTTCATTCCTTGCTTTAAGGAAGAAACCTGTATTATTGTACCTGCCGCTGATATATTCTTGTACAAGCTCGGTAACGTCAAATTCGTAATATCTGTTATCAGGAATATCAGCTGCTGCAAAAGTCAGGGCTGCATAGGGTTCGCTTCCCATAGCAGTTCCATTCCTATCGAACCAGTTACCTCCGGGAATGATCCAGGCTGCAGTAGAGTTCTGATAGTTCCAGCTAACATATTCGGGATCCCATGCAAAAGGTCTGTATATCTCAACTACTGTATCATTGTTACGGGGAGTCCCGGAAGGATAGTACCAATAGAGAGAAAGGGTTGCATTGGATAAAATATCTGTTGTGTTGTAGGTACTGAGATTGAACAGTATCAAATCCCTGCAGGCAGATGATCTTTTTCCAATGTCGAGATAAGTCGAATTTGAGAGTACATAATTAGCTAATGATGCACGTAATCTGTTATCATAAACAGGGAAATGAATGTCACTGAATGTTTCATTTTCCGACTCAGAAATCGTTTCATTGTCCTTTAAGATACTTGTTTCTGAACTTACCACATAGGCAGTGGTATTTCCAACGGATATTAAAACTGTGGCTGAAGATGTCTGGCCGCTGGTATCCACAATGGTGAGCATAACTGTATATGTGCCTGCTTTCCCATATGTATAATTAACTTTGGAACCTGTGGCATCAGCAGATACACCCTTTGATAGATCAAAGTTCCATGAATATGAGACTATACCGATATCATCAGTTGAAGAATCAGCATTGAATGATACTGTATAATTCTGAGTGACATCCGGGTCAAGGACGATAATTGGAACTGGCGGATAGTCTAACTGGTTTGAGAGTGATATATCACTTCTGGATGCCTGCACAGTATTACCATATCTGCCAATGTTTATCCTTCCACCGTTTGGAGAGGGTTCATTAATGTAAGCAGAACCCTGATAACCTGCATCAATCAGCGGACTTGATATAGGATCCTTGACCAATTTACCGTTTAAATACCTTCCTGTTTTGCTTTTGAGATGATAATCTCTGGCACCGAAATTGGGATTGGTCTGATCAGCACAAAGGGGGTCAACATTGAGGTTATTGCTCATGATAAAACCTCCTCCATATATCTGACCATTCTTGTTGTTGTATATATCATTATTTTGAACTATGAAAGTGGAACGAGATGGGTCAGTGTTCCAGATACCTACACCTGAACCAGTGACAGAGGAGACTCCATTACAGTTCATGATAATATTATTGCGTATTATGGTGGTGTATACGAGATCCTGCACAGGTCTGCCGGGTCGGGTGTACCATTTGATTCCGGCATGTCCTCCGTCATCAATGACATTGTTTTCTATTATGGTGTTATCAAAACTGCAGAGCACAATAGCTGCATTGCTGTAGCCGGTGTTGGTTTTGTACTGACCCACCTTGGTGAAGATATTGTGATGTATGTGTACATTACGAGCATGGATTGCATTGTCGGGATATGAAGCGAACATCCAGATGCCAGCACCGTTCAATGTATGGATTCTGTTATTGTAGATTTCTATGTTGTCGAAGATATTGGTGCCGGATGGCCACGATTTATCAAGCTCTATGGCAGGTCCTGTGGAATCTCCCGAAAGGGAAGAAAAAAATATATTGTCATATATAGCTGCATTCCTTGCTCCTCCCGAAAGCCTACATGCTGAATTGGTTCGGGTAAAAACTGTATTGCCGAAAACTTTGATATCACTGCATGCAAGTGCATAGAATGCATCATGACCCAGCTTATATACATCGTTATTGGAGAATATTATACCTTTACTGTTTCTTATCTTTAATCCGTCACCGCAACCCCATTCAAGACGCATATTTGTGACTTTGGTATTATCAGCTCCAATAAAATATATCATGTTGTAATATCCTTTTCCAAGCGATACTCCCTGATTTGCACTGTTTCCGTTTATTATAAAGCCTGTAATTGTTATGTTATCAGCCGACTTTCTGTTTGTAATCATTGGCGTACCGCTTGACCAGCCGGCATACGGAACCAGTTTTATCTCTGCGTTCTTGTCACCTGTAAGGATGGTATTTGCACCTATATACAGCGTGCTGTCTATCCAGTAGGTATTGGGACCTCTAAGATATACAGTTCCCCCTCCAAGACTGTTTATATATTCCAGAGCTTGGTTAATCTCAACATGGTCATTGTGCCCGTCACAATTGTAGTCGCCTGTGCCATCCGTATCAATGTACACGGTTGTGGCTGCCGAAGATATGACAGTAAAGAGGACAGAAAAAAACAGGAAACTAAGAGAGAGGCTAATTAACAGTCCAGTTGTTCTTTTTAAAAGATTGAAATGTTTGTTTTTATTTGGTGATATATGATGACATTCAGGTAACAGCAAAGGTACTGGAAAAAAGTGATGGCACAATACCAGTAATTGAACATGACTGAAATTCAGTCGGTTTTCTTTGGATGACTTTTCAGGAATGTAAATGAAATCACTCTCGAACATGTTTTTACCTCTCCCCTTTTTTGGATGTGATTGTGTATCCTGGATACATTGTAATTGATATTGCCATTTATTTTGTAAGCAATAGTAATACTTAAATTTTAGATAATAACAAGTATTATGATATATAAGCTATTTCTTATGTGCATTGATGTGCCAATGACGTACTTTTAAACTTGTTCGTATCCTTTTCAGGAACTTGAAATCATTTCAGATAACTATCAAATATACAAGTCAGTTTTACTCCACTTGAGGCATATGTGCTAACATAATGCCTTTCGGTGTAGGATAGAAAGATTAACCTATATAAATGTTTATTTTTTAATTACATATGTTATTCAATAAAATAAAATAGATTTACTGTAATTAGAATCACTGAAACCTTTTCAGGAGAAAGAGTTTTATATGAACTTAAGAAGGGAATCCTATGGTGTCGGTGCAGATGCCTTCATTGTTTAATATGATACTTATTCCTCTGGTGAGACCTCCTATTAATAATACAATATAATATAATATAATACAATATAATATAACATTTAGGTATTATAATAGAGAACATATCTGAAAGTGTTGCGTTGCTTGCTGATAAAATACATAATTTCGCGATTCTGCAACATCCATTCCCTTATGAAAGGGGTCTCTCTGGAAAGACGAAAGCTTGATAGTCAATTCACTATGGTCGCGGAAGGGTTGAGGACCTGGCTATATCATGATAGTTCTTTTAATACTGCTAAGAATTCTTGCAGCGGGCTATGTAACCTGTGCACCGTCTGGTAGATCCCCCTTAAATAATGTTCTTACAATACGTAGCTATTGCTGCATTGATAGGGTTTGTGAGCAAAGAGATAGTTGCTGAATTCAGGATAAAAACAGGGAAAGGATAGGCAATGCGGCCCTAATGGCCCATGGTTAACATGACAGGGTAGATGTTTTTACCAGCCCTTGCAGTTCTGGTCAAGGTTATTGAGAAGTAGACATAGATGAGATACGTCATGCTACCCCTCATGTGAAAGATGTGGAGGATGTATTTGATATAAAGGTAAAGTGGATTGATTACAGGTTACATACTGAGATCAATACCTCGCTGAAATTATATCTCTATCTGTACCTGAAGGTCATCGAATAGCAGATGATGTCCTGAAAAATCGTCTCCAGCACCTTAAATATCTATCTGGATCTACGATTCATGCTGATCCTCTTGAAGAATGTGTGAAGTATACAACTGTAAACCAGAAAAACTAATCACATCTACCAATCAACTTTAAAGTTACTTCTCAGTAAATTATATGTTATCTTTTAAGAATACTGAAAACAAGCATTATATAATATGAAGCCAAATTAAAGTTTAAAACTAACAATTTTAATTAGAAATTTTTACTATTGTTAGTTTTACATAAACAGTGAGTGGAGAGCTAAAAGATGTTATGGAGCTATTCAAAGCTGGATGATGAAAAAGTAAAGAAAATAGCAGAACTTGAGAAAAAGCTGAATGTTACCCTGTTGGCTTTTTCGGGACAGGAGATCAAGAACGCTGAATTGTCGGCAGATGAATTAAAGCAGATAGAAGAACTGGAAGGCAAACTTGGTCTTTCATTGGTAGCTGTCAAAGCATGATGCTGTATTGAGCATATTATGAAGTATTGGTAATTAGCAAGATCCTGACTTTTTTATTTATTCTACAGGCATATTGATGATATGTTAAGGCAATGCTTTTAAACCATTCAGTATTTCTTCCAATAAAAACAGCATACCTGCAGTTCCCATATATGTTCGAGGCAGGAACTCAAGCCTTCCTTCAGATGGCAGGGATATTTCAACACCACCTCTGCATAATTCGTTTTCACGCATAAGACCAACAGTATGCCCATCAGCGATCACAATGTCTGCAGGCTCTTCTCCCGGAAAACAGTCCCATGAGTTTCCGAAATCTATCCGCATCAGGAACTCCTTCAGCATCTGTTCCTGTTCGATATCTCCTCCGGGACAGACCTTGACAGCTGCAGGGACCATTCCCAGATAATTATATAAGCACTTAGTAAGGGGTAAAGCCAGAGAACTGTCTGCTTTCAGTGCAAACGAAGCACCTTTTGGCAGCCCAGTCAGGGAATGAAAACGTGATATCTTCCTGTGCACATTTTTTCTCTCTTTTCGTATCTCTTCAAGTGCTGCAGAAGGATCAATGCCAAGTACTTTTGCTATTGCCAGTATCCAGGATTCTGTAGCCTCGTATCCTACAGGTGCGCCTTCAGATGACACCGCTATAGGTATGCCAAACCTTTCCTCATACCAACGGCCGATCTTCAATCCATATTCACTGCACACTACTATATTGCATGCTGCATTTGACGACCTGCGGATGTCATTCACACCTGAACCCGCGACAAGTACCGAACCTACCTCAAGACCCATAAAAGCAAGCAATCTTTTAAGCTCAGATACCGAGCCTTCCCAGTTTTTATGTAAAATAGAGATACCCACAAGGTTAACCTTATTGGGAACACGTGGTAAAGGCTGGATATCCATCCATTCGAGCATTCTAAGGACCGCGTCCTCAAAACCTTCGGTCACAGGACGTGAGAAACCCGTACTTTCAATAGCAATGCATCTGTCCTGCAATCCCGCTTCTGACATGAACCTCTTAAGATCATCACCTATCAGAGAAGCACCGGGGGAATTTACCACCACTATGAGTTTTCCGCTTTTTTTTGCCATGTCAGGCAGTATACTTTTGAGTTTTTCAGTTGAACCCGCTACATAATCATCTTCATCAAGGTATGTACAGGGTATCCGTGGCTGTCCGAAAAAGAACTTTTCCTGATATTGCAGCGGATCATACGAGGAATCCCTGGGATATTGCTTATCAGCAATGTGACCATGATAGAACTTGCAACCAGTAGGACTGTTTAACACAGCTCTTGCATCTGTTATGCCCTCAATTGCCATTAAAGCGCCTGTCAATGCATCAGGAAGCAGGTTCATTCTGATTCGCCTCCGTCGTACTTCCATCCCTCGGTAGCAGGCAAACGTATAAACTGTCCCCATCTTTTTGCAAGTTTGATGCTTATATCAAATCCAACTTCGGGTACCAAAGGAATTGAATCATGATGGACACCTTCTGTGGCAAAGGCAGGGGGATAATTGGACAGCACAAGATCGGGGCACAATTCTCGGATATCTTTCTGACGTTTTTCCGAATCGTAATCATATTCAACCTCAAAGAGACCTGCATATCTGCTTCTGATAATATCATCTGTAGATGATTTCAGCATTCCCACTTTGACCACTTCCATTCCCAGATCAAAAGCAACATCAAGTATCCAGTCTATTCTGCGACTGTAACTGTTGACGAGCAATTTCTTATTCCTTAGAAAAGGACGGTATTTCTTAATCTCTGTTTCATACTTTAATTTCTCTACCTCTATCAACGGCTCAATATCAACCTTAGAGTCAGAGTACTGCTTGAGGGCTTTAAGCCATGCAGCTGTTTCTCTAAAACCAATTGGAAAAGGATATTCAAAGAAAGCGACATCAAATCTGTCTATCAGAAAATCCCGAAGAACGAGATTCGAATCATCATCATGAGCCAGGATATTGAACTGCGCTTTTTTGAATTCCCTTATCTTTTCAAGATTGGTCATGTTAAGGAAACGACAGTTGACCTTCAGTCCCAGCTGAGACAGCAGATTTTCTATAATAAGGAAATTTGCCCCTTCCCCATCAGAAAGTGACTTCTCTCCGATGATATTTACCCACCCTTTTTCGGGAGATATGGACATGTCAACAAGCTCTGCTACTTTCCGGTAACCCTCTATAAGTCCCTGTGCAAAATCACCTTCAAGGTTGCCATCTACCAGCAGAGGTAATATCTTTACATCTGGATAATCCATTTTTATACAGGAGATCACAAGCTCAACATCGTCTCCTATCAGACCGGCAGGACAGGTAGTAGCTATGAAAATTGTATTCCAGCCATCACTGATAGCATTCTCAACACATTGTCGTAGCTCTTCAATTCCTCCGAAAATAAAAGTCTCTTCACTCATGTCAGTTGGTAATAACATATTTTGCCGGTTGTCCGGCATGAGTACTCCGTATCGTACTTTTTCCTTAAGTGAGGAAGACTGCAGAAAATTCGATAATATATGAGCACAACTGCGAGGTCCGTGTACAATTGTAACAGCATCTGTCACATTAACTGCAGAGGTAACTGCTCCGGCAAGAGCACAGCCGTGTAGCGGTTCCTTGTTCTTGACACCTTTTGTAAGAAAATGCTTCCCAATAGTTCCAGTGGTCGCAGGAGATCTGAAACGGGACTGTTCCTTTCTGGGAGCATGAGTATAGGAACAGAGCTTCTCTGCAATATTCCTGCCAAGTACAATAGACTCCATTTCTGATTCAGTTAATGGAAATGCCGGAAAAAGCGGTGTTATCCCACAGCATAGTCCCAAGACGTGTTCTGCCAGCCCTTTGAATATACTTGTGATATCAGCATCTGGATAAAGCTGCATTAAGGTCCCACCTTCTTTCTCTGCCTTTGCGAACAGATCACTTCGGGGTATGGAAGCAACTATTGGAAGTTTTACAGCTTTTGCAAATTCACTGATAAATCTTTCTTCGTGCTCAAGACCTCTTGAATTATATATGATCCCTGCAATTCTTGCTGTTGCATGATCATAGTTCCTGATCCCCTTTAGTATATTATTTGCAGCGTAAAGGGACATATATTCCCCTGAGGTTACAAGAAAAATGGCATCTGAATATTCATGCCTCAAAGGAACAGCAAAGCCACCACATACAACATCCCCAAGCACATCATATATTATAATATCAAATGGTATTTCCCGGATTCCAAGCTGTTCGAGCAATTCAAAGGTCGTCAGTATACCTCTTCCTGCACATCCTACACCCGGCTCGGGTCCTCCTGCCTCAACGCAACAAACACCACCGTATCCGGTGAACACAAGATCGTGAAGATCACGCTTTTCAGGTACCTTTGTCCTGATATAGTTAAGGACAGTAGGTATCGAAGTTCCCCCCATGAGAAGATGGGTTGAATCATGTTTAGGATCACACCCAATCTGAAGGATGCTCTTTCCAGAAGATGACAACGCAGCTGACAGATTGGCTGATACGGTTGATTTACCAATTCCCCCTTTACCATAAATAGCTATCTGGATCATAATATGAAAACCTCTTTTTTATGCCTCTCTTTTATGAAATTTCAGAATTAACTTCCTGTTTCGGCAAAGGTGACCAAGAGACTTCATCGAAAACTTGAAGAATGGAGCTCTTAATGCCAGCCATTGACGAAATAATGGTATCTCCCATATTTTTTCCTCTTTGATCCCAAAACTCGAGACGGAAGAGAATATTTCGTTGGTATATTGGAACCAGACGGGACTGCTTTGCAACTGCTTCCTTGGTAGCCTGGCTGACACAGGTTACTATAAATTCCCCAAGTTTGCAATGTTTGTCTGAATCCTTAACTTTATACTCACTGCTATTATTGGAAACGAATGCTATCATATCTGTCCCGGCAGCTGTAAGAAGCCCCTCACAGAGAGATGAGTCAAATCCAAGGCGTTCAGTCGTGATGACAAGATAAGGTAAGAGGGGTCCCCCCTCAACGGTTTTTCTCATTGCCGACATAGTATGGAATGGTATTATTGAAGATGCATTCTAGGTCATAGAGCTGTTCTTCATTGAGCCAGGAAGTGTTTACAACGCTGCAGCCTGGAGGAAGCTTCACAACGATGGGATTATTCTGCCTGTATATTTGTCCCCCACCGAAAGTTGTTAACAGATGTACTATCTTCACTTGCTTCTGATATGTATCACTGTTTATTATTGATCCTGGAAGTAATCCATCTGCTAATGTTTCTTCCATATTTATCAGCCATCTGTATGTTATTAATCATGTATCTCAGAGATGCTATTCTCGCAGAACTACTGATAGCAGCTGAAAATCTCAGATACTGACATATTTGTTTTCATTGTACACAGTTGCTATCTTGGAGAGACTGCAAAATACTTTTAAATTCACTAGTATTTAAAATCGAGTTTTAAGATAACATATGTTACTGTTTTTGATGTCAGAATCGTTGATGAGAAAATTCATTTTTTCAATTGTTTTTATCTCTTCTGATCCCCCAGAAATCTGTCCCATTCACTGAAACTGATAGTTTCTTTCCCATGTTTTTCTTCGTTCCTTATTATTGATTTATCATTATAGGATATCTCAGGCCGCCATACACATTGTTCTTTATCAGTATTGTCAAAAAAAGTAAGACCTCTCTGAGAACGCGACCACATCTGCAGCAGACGGTAGAGAATATAGAAAGTAAGCACAAATACAGCAAAGTAAAGTATACTTACAGTTAAAGTAATAAGAATAAATACCAATATCAGAACAAACAGAAATACACAAGCAAGCTTCATCCCTGTCCTTAAGTGCTCGTTATTGATCCTGTCCAATAATTTGAACACTTCAACAATAAAATTGCATAGTATATATTTTATTCTGCCCGGAAAAAATGGTTCGTATTCTTCAGAGGCATATATTTTAAGTATGGAATTGCACCACCTTTCGATATTTAAAACCGCCGACCTGCTGAAATTATTTGCAGTAAAACTCAGTATGTTTGCTGAAAGAATAGATGCGAAGAAGATCAGGCCACCTGCTACTATTAACGAGACCATTTCTTTCCCTCTTGATTGGTCTTTAATACTGAAGTATCAATTATTCAGCAAACATTATTTATATAGCTTTTAATTCTTTTTGCTCAATTAACATTAAACAAGTTGTTATTTTTCTTATTGTGCAGTGCCTGTCGCTGTGTTTTTATTTTATAGTCCAGCTCTGCAAGATCCAAAGATATGAATTCATGAGTAAGGAAATCAGGGGAGACAAAATCAATTATTTCCCTGCATCTATCGGACGTAAATGGCAGATGAGGATCTATAATATTCACACATTTCATAGCTTCAAGCAGCATACTGCCATTATCAGGATCATAGCATCCTTTGAATTTATTTTTCACATATCCCCCTGACATACCACAATGCAGGTGTATTCCCTCAATCCTGTCAATAAATTCATCGCAGTGACGGGAAAGAACATTCAATACAGCATCAACACCCTGATCTTCATGGAAACAATTCCCTACCGCTGCTATTAAGTGACCTGTGTCAAGCACAAAAGCCCAGTTATCAAACTCCAGCATTTCAGTAAATTCTAATACTCCAACCGGATCTAAGAAGGTAAGACCCGGCCACCACAAATTTTCAAAAAAAAGACGTACCGGTGGTTCACCGTGCGGAAAATCACTAACTGACTGATTCAGAAAATCCGCAGTTGTTTTGAATACGTCAAGATCTGTACATTCAAACTCATGACCAAAAATATACCCAGGCTCTGAATAAGCAACATGGAATACACCATAAGCAGCACCTAATGAGGCTGCATTACTCAGTGCTTCCCTGAAATTAGATATGACTTCTTCCCTGCAATTACCTCCATACATAAATAGCTTCTCAAATTCTTCCATTTCACAGGAGAATACACTGTTGTCTGCCCATGCCCGATGATGACCCATCCAGTATGGTAAATGCACACCAATAATAAGTTCATTGGGCAATTGTGGAAGTGGACTCTGATCCACGAAAAGTTCCACTCCAGATAAATTATGACTTTTCAAAAAATTTTTGAGTATATCCCATTTGCCGTCAAACTTTGCAAGATCAGTTTTGCATAAAGAGAAATTGATAGTTTCCTTCATTTCTTCAAGACCCCCACTCTTAGTATATTTCAATATTATATAATTTGAATTAAAATATAATTCTGAATGTTTTTACTATTTGATGGAATTGATTTTTATTTTCTTGATTTGCTGCTATTGTTGGAATACATGATTATTAGTATCGGCAAAAAAGCCATTTATTACAAACCATGTAATGATACGTATCCAGTTATCTAAAATACTTTCATTCTCATCCAAAAGATCATCAAATGGCACACTTTCATTTATGTCAAGTATATATGGCAGCCCTCTCATGGATGCGAAAGCTGCTTTTCTTCCTTCCTGTTCTGGTAAAAGGCCCCACGAGATTTCATCAATGATATGAAGAATGGAACTGGTAACTCCCACAACCACCGCATTTTCAGCAGCATTTTTAAGATTTTTTCTGAAATCTTCCTTACAAATCTTCCATTCAAGAGTAGATGCGACATCACAGAAATTTTCTTCCTTTATTCCAAATCTGGAAAGGCGAACAAGAAAATCTCTCTGGCTTACGGGAGTTAGTTTTGACTGTTTTGCCAAAGCCTCCTTAGTAGCTTCAATTACACACTTTCCAATAAGTTCTCCGAGCTTGGAATGCTTCCCTGCATCAGTAAGTTCATAATTACTTGTATTATTGGATACAATAGCTATCATATCTGTCCCTGAACCTGTAGCAATTCCATGGGAATAGCGACTTGGTGCCATTAATTCATGTACTGCTACTGTCTTGGCTTCTGTTGCCGTGATCAGAGCTCCTGTCAATGTGTAAGGAGGCAGGTTAGCATCTATAAGTACAATGGTGTTGATAGTACCATTGATCATTTTAACTTTTCCATGTTCTTGATAATAGGATGCAGGATCTCCTGCTCTTCCCCCATTGATGTCAATACCTGCAGTGACAACAGCTGTGACCTGTACCCCACGGAAAGATTTTGAAACTATGGATACGTTCTCCATACTGGCAGCTGTGAGAAGTCCTGCACAGCGAGATGCGTCAAATCCGAGACGTTCAGCTGTTATAGAAAGATAAATTAATAAGTTCCCTCCTTCAAGATCGGTTTCATCATGAATATAATAGGGAATAGTGTGATTGAAAATGCATTCAAGGTCCTCACGTTGCCCACCATTAAGCCACGAAGTGGTTACAGCACTGCGACCTGGAGGAAGCTTCACAACTAATGAGTTATCCTGCCTGTATATTTGTTCCCCAGCGGCAGTTGTGAACAAATGTACTACCTGCACTTGCTGCTGATATACATTATTTTTTAGTTGTAATTCATCAAGTAAATGATCTGTTAGCATTTTTTCCATAATATCAGCCATGTGTTTGTTATTATAGTAGGTACCAGATGCACATTATTCTCATTGAGAAACAGATAGCAACACTTAAATGATAAATAATTTATATTATTATCATTGCTATAGCCACTCTCTTTTGAGATTACATAATATCTTCTGAATTGTCTTATATTTAAACTCTAGTTTTTAAATAACATGTGTAATTATAAATGATAAAATAAATTCTATAAACATACTTTCCTGTACACAAGATTACTTTTAAATTAAACATTCAATTCTTCAATCTGCTGGAAATAAGCTTACTGAAATTTGCTGAATGTAAACATTTGCGCTTTCAATTCCACATCCTTACCAGAAATACCATTATCTGATTCAGAAGATCCTCATTTACTTTAGAATCATTGCCCTCACATTCAAGGAAAAGATCATCATATACATAAAAACCTTCAGGTGTCAGCAGCACGGGATGATAAAACGGCAGTGGTACTTTATCCCAATCTATATTATTGTAAGTGCTGTCAGATAAGTCTAATTCCGGGTGAGGATTACATTTGTCGGAATATTCTTGTGATGAAGAAATTGCATCTCTATATTGTGTTAAGAACTTTTTGGAGGAAGCGTTGTGCACGTTTATCACATTGCATTCAAATCCTTTCCTCTCCAGAGCCTCTACTAATTTGAAGCATTGATAACATTTGGGATCCACAAATACCATTACAGGTACTATACGTAGCCTTCTTTCCTCGTTTTCATATAGACCCACATCTAATTTTTCCATTATAACCCCTATCCACTTTCAGCATCGAATCAGCGTAGATTTACTTAACTCGCTCTTCTTTCCGTTCAGCTTTTCTCACAGCTAGGAAAAAGACCATCAAAATACGAGGTCCCCATTTGTTAAGTCCCTGTTGAGCCTGAACTTTCTCCTTCTTCGTGAGTCCAGCATGCCAGTTGCTTCCTGAGGATATTCATTGCTGGACTGTTCCTTTTTGAAGAATGCACAATGCACCACATTTCCATCAACCACCAGAGCAGACCCCACAAATTTATTTCCTATGAACCTGTAATCTTTTCCAAGCCCTGCAGAAGGATAGCTATCAAACCTGCACATTGCAGCTTCTTTTATGAAATTTATAGCCATTTCTTCCGTTACATTACTTTCTTCTTCTTTGTAGAGAGCTTCGGTTGCATAGGACCTTATGAGCTTTGCATGGAGTAGTTTATACTTATCGGGACTTGATATCATTTCCATTCCTACCGGATTACCGTTGACAAACACCAGCAGACCATTTTGTTCTTCAATTAAAGGGAAAGCTTTGACATAATCTTCAAGTTTCGGCCTGAGGTGCTCGAAAGTATCACGCATAGCTCCAGTAGGAGATGAAGCATGAGCAAACAAAGCTTCTGTGCGGATATTTTCCCATAACTCTATCTGATCTGAGAAAAAACCCACTTCTTTTACCAGATTCTGAGTAACTGACATGCTTCGGGTACTTCGTATCCTGTACGACATGATCAAATCAGAATCCATGAAGGTCTTTGTACTGTAGCTCCAGCGTCCTTGCTCAGTACAGCTTACTGGAATGTTCACTTTCGAGAGGGAAGGAATCATTATAGTAGTATTCACTGCTCGGTTCTGCTTTGCCCCTGCAAGTTCTTCTCCGTCAAGTATCAATACAGGCAAATATCCTGTATTGACTGCTGTGAGTTCCGGCACTGAACCATTAACATTTGTTTCATGAAATGATAGCGTGCCTGCATCAAGTCCTTCTTTGAGAGTAATATATTCAATATCATAGTTGATATTATGGGAAATTGGTAAGACAGCCATGTTTCTGAATTCCATGATTCTCTTAAACCTGAGTCCACCCAATATTTCTCCTATAATGTTTTCCATAATAATCCGTCACTTAATCTTTTGTTTGGTTTAGTGTAAATGGATTAATGATGCCATGTATACACTCTTAAAGATCCCATCCCCTGATAGGCAGGTCTGAGTGAAGACCTTCCATATACAGGTAAATAGTTATATGTCAGATAAATACTTAAATTTTTTGTTCAATTGTTTATTAAATATTTAATTGAATTTTTATTTATGACCTCATATTAAAACTCTGAATACAATTTTTTTGATCTCTTCATAAATATCTATGGTTCTGCTATCTCCTGTCAAACAGATTTGAAATGTTTCGGTTCTTAACCTATCAAATTCTTTAAAACGATTTACTGTGTCTATAGTGTATCTTTGCCACCACCCCTTAATAGAAAAAATCGGTTTGCATATTTTACCATGTTTCTTACAGTAGTATGTAGTTGTAACTGGCTCTTTTAAGGTTGCTAAATCAGCATGTGTAGTTGCCCTGCAAGAGCGAACAGTTCTGCTCAAAATTATTGCTAATATTTTTTTAATATTATTATCATCTACTTTTTCCAATTCATTAGATATAAAATCGATTTCCTCTCTTACTGGAAATAAGAACCATTTATCTAAAAAACAATTATTTTTGTCTTGCTTAACTTTGATTTTATACTTTTCTACTAAATCGTAATAAATGTTTAAAAATTGTTGTTCTTTATCTTTGGCGTATTCTTCTTCGTTAATCTCACCTTTCCTTACTTTTATTTTGTAAACAGGGGATGGGAAATATTTATTGTTAAACTTTGAAAGTTCTGAAAGTAGATGTTCATCAAAAGCAATATTATTTTTTGTTTTCTGAAAATTTTCCAAACTCAATGTTATCTTTTGAGCGACTTCCATAACCTGCTGAATATTGTGTTTTTCAATCTTAACGTTGCTAATCATTGCATTAAACGTAGAAATATCCACACCAATTGCATGCATCCCTAATTCATTTGCTTGAACTAATGTTGTTCCGCTTCCACAAAATGGGTCTAAAACAATATCACCTTTATTGAAATATATCTGTTGTTTGAATTCATCAGTATGAGAATCAAGAAAATACTCAACTAATTGAGGAATAAATTTACCTTTATATGGGTGTAGTCTATGAACATGTTTTGTTCTTTCAGATTCTTTGTATTCTATAAATGACAAATGCCAATTAAGATCTTCACCTAACTTCTTTTTCCACTGTTTTTCTTTGTCAAAAGAGTCATAATATTCTTTTAATTCTTCAATATTTATCAAAAGGTTTCCATTACTTTCATACTTCCTTATTTTTCCATATTGCAGTAAATACGAAATATTAGAAATTGTAACTTTACGATTTAAGTATTGTGACGCCCAAACACTTGCTTCTTTTATATTAATTAGTTTTTTTTCTTCATTCTGAACCTCA
>JACIVZ010000002.1 GCA_014361205.1 Methanomethylovorans sp.
AAAGCTAACGGTAAGAAGTGTAAAAATAAAAGAAGAGACAGAGTTAGAATCCCATTAATAAATAAGGAGGGGATACATCACCCTTCAATTAGTTCTGCGTATAAGGAAAGAAAGTATATCCGAACTTAAACCTGTCTCATTCTTCATTTGCTTTACTATATCTTCATGAGACATACCCTTTTCCTTATATTCCCGAATTTTATCATATACATGTGGTGAGATCTCTGAATATTCTTCTATCGACTCCCTGTGTCCCCATACATCACCTTCAAGAACTTTTATGCCCTGCATTTCCAGGAACATAAGAGAGGACTTTGAAAGCGTTTTCTTATAGGATGTAGGCATATGGATTGCCTTAAGTTTAGGGCATTTTGAGACCATTGAGAAAATATCCGTATTAGAAGGCCTGAAAGCCAGATGTATCATTTCCTCACTCTGGTGCAGGGTATCTATCTCTTCTTTTGAACTTAATACTCTAATTTTCAAGTTAACCTCCCGCTTTCTATAAAGCTGATAACAGTTTTAAAATTTTTAACAAAATGCGCGATTTCTATGTATATTATCATATATATAGTTAATGACTAATATGTCTAGAAAAACAATATACACTGGCACAACATAGGAAAAAATTAAAAATTATTCTATAGTTATTGAAAATAGTAGATTAAGATCATGCACATTTTGTATAATAATATGCTATTATAAATATAATATGAGAACTCACTCTATGATCATAAAAACATGAAAAATTGAAGAATCTAAATGGATGTGAAATTAATTTTCTTAATTAGTAGATATAAAGTCTAAACATGACTCATTTATCATACATATATTCTTCTATAGTACTACATATTTTTTTAATTGATTGTGTAAATATATGATTTGGATTTGTTAAACTGACTGGATTGGTACAGTCATTAGAGAGAATATCACATATGCAAGGTATTGATACAATGACAGGAATTCCCAAGATTTCCTTGTTTTCAGATAGATTATACACTGAGCTCATGTTCTCTATAAGATAACATTTCTTTTCAAGCATCATATAAACACCTTTTACAATTTGTTCAGTACTAAAATAACTTATCTTATTTGGTATAATAACAGAAAGCACCAGATCTGCTACTGCAATGGCATTCACAGACTCAAACTCTATACCTGCTCCAGTGTCCAAGATCAATATATCTGTTCCGTTCATAAATATAGACTTTTTAGCATCCAGAAGTAATTTCAATGCCTTTGCCTGCCAATTCCGGTTCACATCAAAGATCTTTCGCACTGCAACAATATCAGGATTTGATGAACCTATAATGAACCGACCTTTCGTCTTTAATTGTGGACTCAAATCAATGAATATATTTTCTATATCACATTTGTCATCTAAGTAGTCATTAAACCACCTTTTTGGATACAGATTAAACAAAGCAGACAACGATGGTCCTTTTAAATCCATATCCAAAAGACAAACATTATATCCTTTATAGGATAATAATGCTGCAATGTTCGTGGCTATACAAGTTTTCCCTGTTCCCCCTTTAGATGAATGTACAGCTACAGTGACCCCCACAAAATCACCTATCAAAAAAGACTATATGAGTCCAAGTCAACTTATTTATCATCAGTAATTGAAAAATATACCTTTCTACCTCTGCGGTATTTGTTTACATACCCCATCCGTACAAGTTGATTGAGGTAACCACTCTCCACAGCTCTTTCCTTCCGTGTAATCTTTGATATATCTTCGGCCGTAGCTGACCCTTTCTCAAATAATACCTTTACAGTAGTTCTCAAATGTTCCGGCAAGGAAAGCAGTGTCATTACATCAAGACCACTTGAAAGCATTTCATTCCTGTACATTCGTCTTGTTTCTGGTATAGTTGTATTCTTTGAAACCATGTAATCAATTTTTTTATCTATACAAACCAATACTTCAAGGATCTCCTGTAGTATCTGTTTTTCAGACATAGCCTCTATCTGATCATTTCTCATTTTTGTCCATATTTTATTGGTATCCATTACTCAAAAATGTATCTAAAAATACTTAGACATATAGACTCCATCTAACTCATAACCATGCTTACGATAATATTCCCTTACCCCAATCCCACTTATAACCGATATTTTTTCAAAGCCTGCATCTTTTGCTATGTCTTCTGCATAAGTGAGCAAATCTGTACCGTATCCTCTGTGCTGCCAATCACATTTTTTTGCAGTTTCACCTACAGGAACCATAGATCCATATACATGTAATTCTCTGACAAGTGCTGAATTCTGTAGCTCAATTCTATGAGGATCATGAGGGAACCTTAGCCGCAAGAAACCTATCAGTATATCGGATTGAACATCTTCGAAAGATATGAAATATTCCTCCCCACCGCAACAATCGTATTTTTCAACAACTAGTTGAATGTTATCAGGATTTGGTTCTCTTCCTTCGAGAATATTATGCCCTACTTCACGGCAGCGTATGCAACAACAATGTCTTCCCTGTTCTTCCAGAGTTGCTTTTGCAAGTTGCCTAATATTACTTTTGCGTGTACCTGCAATTATCTGGTGAGCTGGTATGTCTCTCTGAATCCTCTGTAATCTAACCCATTTCGGAAGGAAGGATTTTATTTGAGCCAGCAATTTAACTGCATCTTCATCTGTAAGAGCTTCATATTCGCCATTTTTCCACATTCTGTGAAGTTCTGTACCCTCAGTAACCAAAGTGGGATATATTTTCAGGTAATCAGGCCTGAAACGGCTATCATCGAATAATTTTTTGAAATTTCTTATATCAGCTTCAATATCCATACCTGGAAGGTGAGGCATCATGTGAAAACCAACCTTTAAAGCGCTGTCCCGCAGAATCCTGTTAGCTTCTATAATGTCGGCAACAGAATGTCCTCGGTTAATTCTAGAAAGTACAAAATCACAGGTGCTTTGAACCCCAATCTCCACTTTGGTAGCACCTAATTTTAATAATATATCTATATGCTTTTCCTTAGCCCAGTCTGGTCTTGTCTCAAAAGTGATTCCTACATTTCGAACCTTTGCTGTTTCGTTTGCTTTTTGAACATCTTCAAGAGTTATATAAGGAAGTGTCTTGCCAATTACTCGAATATTTTCTCGCCATTTGGTGTCAAAAAAATCGTTCATGGCTTCAATACATCTTTTCACATACCATTCCTGATAATCCAAACAACGAGCTGAATATGTCCCTCCCATTATTATCAATTCGGCCTTCCCTATATCATGACCAATCTGTTTTAATTGTTCAAGACGGGCAGTCGTTATTTTATATGGATCATATTCATATTGAATAGCTCGCATTGTAGAGGGTTCTTTTCCCATATAACTTTGTGGAGAAGCAAAAGAAGAATCCGGACCCCCTGGACAAGGAATACAGGTTCCATGAGGACATGGAGCTGGTGATGTCATAGCTGCTATCACTGCTACACCTGAAATTGTTCGTACAGGTTTTTTCCTGAGGAAATCCCTCACTATACTTTGCTCTTCTTCACTTCCAGAGAGGATAATGTCTGCATTTGTAGGAAGAGAAGAGAGTTTATAATATTTGCTTACAAATTTCTTTGCCTGAACCAACTGATCTGGGTCTTCTATTTCCCCATTAAGTATTTTTTCTATGAGTTCACGGCATGCTAAAGTGAATTCATTGTTGCTTTTCATACCAATTATAAATTAATTGCAGAAATCTGTTACAAGCGCTTCAAGCTGTATTCTGTCGTTTGCAGCATATAGCATTTTAAAGTTAGCATCAGCAATCTTAATTGTCCACCTTGCTATTCTTTCCTCAGGTTCACCGCAAATAACAACGATTTTATGCAAGCGTTCAAGTACCTCATATCCTGCAAAACCGTTATCAATAAGCATATGATCTATAACCTTCCTGGCCTGAGCTATGTTTCCGGCCATGGCTGCTTCAAAGAGTAATCTGATATCACCTATTTCTTCTCTCATAACTGCATCATATATTACTTCAATTCCTATTGGCTCACCGTGAGCAAGGAGAACTGCTACCTGCAAGGTATTAAGAGATGTTGCTATATTACCTCTTGAGTAATATAACAAAGCTTGTATCCCCTCTTCTGTTATGACGATGCCTTCTATTTCAGCTATTTTCTTTATGAAACTGCCCAGTTTTTCATCTGAAACATGCCTGAAAAAAAGATTCAGACCTCTGGAACGCAGAGGAGCTATCAATCTTGATGGCTGAGTCGTAGCAAGGATAAATCTACAGGTTGCTGTATATTTTTCCATAATTCTCCTTAAAGCATGCTGTGCATTTGAATCAAGGGCCTGAGAACTATCTATAAATATAATTTTGTAATCAGCATCTATTGGTGCCATGCTCGCATATTCATTGATTATTTCCTTAAAAATAGAAATAACACTTTTCTGAATCTTTCTTGGATCATCAGTACCCAAAATGCGCGTAAATCTTTTGTCACGTACCAGATAGCTTTTACCTTGATCAAAGAAATCAGATGCATTGAAGTATGTAAAATTTCTTTCAAATCCTTCACCATATAGTTCATATGCCAGTGCGAAAGCAGCTGTGGCTTTTCCAGAGTTTACAGGTCCATAAAATAACAAGTGAGGAATATTACGAGATACTGCCAGCCTTTGAAGCGTGCTCACAGACTCTTCATTACCCACAATATCCTCGAGTCTTGAAGGTCTGTATTTAACAATCCATAGATCCGTAATATTTTTTTGCTGAATCAGACCTGACCCTCACTTTTATTTTTTAGAACTTCTTTTATCATTTTAGCATATACAGGTCTTGCAATCAGTACTCCTATCAACACACCTATTATAGTAGTTATTGCAAATCCTTTTAAAGAGCCAAATCCCATCAATACCAAAGGCCCCATGGCAATCACGGTTGTAGCTGCTGCTGCTAATATAATACTAAATGCCTTGGTTATCCTTGATAGATACACCTTTGTAGGCGGTAATTTTCCTTCATAAAGAACTTCATCCGTGATGATAACAAGGTGATCGATGCCTGTACCAATTGCAGCAATAATACCTGCGATACTTGGCAAATCAAGCTGCCACCCTATAGCAGAAGCAACACCCAATATCATAATCACTTCACTTAAAGAAGTGCCTACCATCGGTATAAGAATTTCCTTTTGGCGATATTTTCTGTAGACCACAAGTGCAACTGCCAGTAAAGCTATGAGCCCCGCAATCATAGACTCTTTTTTAAACTGCATTCCTAAAGCAGCATCTACATGTCCTGCACCTATAATTTCAACATTAACAGGAAGTGCACCTGCTCTTAAATGAATCTGAAGTTGCTGGGCTTTGGACTTGCCTTCATCTCCTGTCCCTGTAGAAGATTGCCAGGAATATATAGGACTTGTTTCCAATTGCCTGGCAGCTGAGTCGCTTAGAGGAGCACTGTATATCTCCTTGCCGTCAAGTAACATTATAAGATTATGTGCCATAGGATTACGAGTAGCTCCAGACTCGATAGCAGCTTTCTGAAGAGCGAGTGCGCCTTCTTTGGTAAGAGTGAAGGGAGTAGACCACATTCCATCCTTCTCATTGTAACTGACTATACCAACGCTCTCAATATCCTCTCCATATAGCACATGTTTTGTCACATTACCAGTCATCTGGATACGGATCTCGAATTTACCTGGTTTTTCTGCAATTTCCCTGGCTGTTGACAGATCTATGCCTGCAAAATCTATGAGAATATATTCATCACCTACTGTCTTTACAGGTATATCTTTAAGACCAAGAGAATTCATTTTTTCACTAAGGATGGTTTTGGTAAGATCACGAGTCTCTGTTCTGACCCCTTCTTTGTATCTTGAGCTTCCGTCAGCATTTTTCAGGATTGAACCACCCACTGCATTCATGAGATTTTCTATCTCCTGCTCTGTGACAGCTGACCTTATCTCATATTCAACTCCATTAGCCACTATCTTTGGAACTACCTCAGCTTTCAATGAATTAGAAAGATAGGAATCAATGAGTATTGCTTTGGAGGTGACCAGTTTAATTTGTGTCAGTTCGTTGTTTTTATTGATGGTGTATTCACCTAATCCTAATAGATCCATCTGAGCATTTGTAACATCACCTTTTGTGGTGAAAGTGATTGCCAGAGTCTGATTCTGGCCCTCTTCTTTGACACTGGCTGTTGAACCTGTGATCTCAATTGTGTTGTCTATTACTGGTTCTACAAGGGCTTTCAGAAGTAAGTTTGTATCTGCATCAACCTGTACCAGTGCACCCTGAAGCTTAACCTGTAACCATGAACCGCCTTCCAAGTCAAGTCCATATTTAAGATTTGTAGTAAATCCATCTTCAAAATTATAGCCCGGATTGATAAAAATTATCGAACCTAGAAGAGCGAGTATAAAAACTATGACTCTCAGATCCCTGAATATACTTTTTGGTTCTTCATCTTCTATCATGCTCTTCTCCTCCTCGCTACTTTTCTTCCTTCTTTTTGAACATACCCGCGTAAAATGGAGACATTTGTCAGCCATGTATTCATAATATCGGCTGCAAGTCCAAAAATAAGTACAATTGAGATATCAGATAGCAGATTGATCTGGGAAAAAGAAGGTATAATAAAATAAGAATATGTGCTTACAATATACATAACAATGAGAGCTGCAAGGGTAGTTGTAGTCATAGTTATACCCGTACTCATAGCATTTGTTATGTTTTCTTCAACTTCCCCTCTTCTTTTAAGTACCCTCGTAGTAAGCAATATATCACTGTCCACAGAATAACCTATGAGCATAAGTAATGCTGCCACGGTGCCTAGTGATAACTCTATACCGGCCAAATTCATAAAAGCTGCTGCTATGATAATATCACTTAAAGCAGATATTACCACCGCCAAAGATGGGATAAATGTTCTGAAGATTATGAAAACTACGATAGTCATTCCTATAAAAGAAAAAATCACTGCTTTTAAAGCCTGTTTTTGTAAATCTTTCCCATAAACAGGACCTATCTGCCGAATCTCCACATTCTCATAAGTATCTGTTACATGCTTGGTGAGGCTTAGTTGTTCTTCATTGGACATGGGACCAAACTGCATAACAGTTCTTGAGCCTGTCTGCCGTACATCAGTTAATGGATAAGTAGAATACTTTTCCTTAAGTGAATCTGGTGGCATGTCGGTGGTAAGAGAAATCATTGTACCGCCTTTAAATTCCATGCCCAGTTTCACAGGTGCTCCTGTTGTAGCTAAACTGAAAGAAATTATCAATAAGGCCATAAGGAAGGTAGCAACAGGCAAAAACAGCAATTGTCGATTGTTGTGCCTCCTTACGAAAGAATCCAGGTGTTCCGTAAGAGATAAACTCATATTCTCATGCTCCAAGAGTAATGGAAATAACATATGATTTATAATTCGTGTCCAAGATACACTACAACTTATATATACTAGTTGCTGTTTTTATAAGTTGATGAGAGAGCGACCTTGTCTGGATGAGTATTTCCTTGAAATAGCTACCGTTGTTGCGAAAAGATCAACATGCCTGCGGAATCAGGTGGGTGCTGTGATCGTCAAGGACAAAAGAATACTTTCCACAGGTTATAACGGTGCTCCCAGAAACATGGCTCATTGTCTTGATATTGGCTGTATCAGACAACAAAATAATATAGAATCTGGTACAAGACATGAGAAATGCCGGGCAGTCCATGCTGAACAGAATGCCATCATTCAGGCAGCCCTTTATGGTGTAAGCATAGATTCTGCAACTTTGTACTGTACACATCAGCCGTGTATACTATGTGCCAAGATGATTATCAACTCAAATATCAAAAGAGTTGTCTTCCTTCACTCGTATCCTGATACAGACTCGGTTAATTTCTTTGCTGAAGCTGGAGTGGAATTGGTAAATCTACCTTTGAGTTCTATCTCTTAGAAGGCACTTTTTTATAATATCTTCGTTATCTGATCTATACATTTCCTTTACAGAGGCGTTATCTTCACACCTTAATTTCAGACCCCTGATTATTACTACGGGGCAACCATCATTACCTTCCCCCATCAGCAGATTTGAAGCACCTGCTATTTCATCTGCTACTGCTTCTTCTGTTATTTTAAGTTCTTTACCAAATAGATCCTTCTGACCTTTCCAGTCTTTTAGAGGATGGATGCAATAAACACCTACAGCAACTCCTGTTTGACCCCGCTTGAAAGCTCTTCCATTTGTATCAGTTATTATAACACTGATTTGAGTACCGGTGAGACTTTCAATTCTCTTTCCGATGTACTCAGCGCTTGCATCTGGATTTACTGGTAAATCAAGAAACATCTCATCTTCAACATTCGATTCATCTATTCCTGCATTTATGCATATATGACCATTTTTCATCTCCACGAGTAGTACTGGTGAAGGTATCAGACATTCTTTGCTTCTATCCAAAACCGCCTGGACGAATGCAGGAGGGAATCTGACATGTTGCGATAATTCAATTGCATCTTGACCGGGAACGATATCTTTAAGAGAAAATGTTCTTCCTTCCGCTTTCCCTACAATGGTAGAAGCTATTACAATAATATCTCCGTCAAGAATATTAGTTCTTTCACAAATAATCTGTGCAATATCATCACCTTTTTTAATAAAAGGAATATTTTTCACTGCAAAAGCTTCGAATCTCAATAATCACACCAATGATACAAGTGATTAAAAATAAATAAGGCTATCTCCATATAAACAGATACAGCGATGATGATAGTTACCCCCACTGAGCAAAAAATGATGAGGTAATTTTCCTGATGCTGTATATTGATGAGGTAGATCTTAAAATGTATAATGTAGACCTAAATAAGGCCTACATTTAAAAATTATTTTAAAAAATGTGAATCATTCGATAAGACTCATTCGATAAGTATTTTCTTCTTTTCCTCTATCTCTGCCTTGGGTATGTTTATGGTAAGAACCCCATCTTCCAATTTAGCTTTAGCACCTTCTGCCATAACATCAGATGGTAAGCTGATTGTTCGTGCAAACCTTGAAAAAGCACGTTCACGCAATACATACCCTTCCTTTTCTTCTTCTTTTTCACGGTGTGTGTTTGCATTGATGTACAGTACATTGTTCTTTATATCAATTTCTACATCTTTTTTATCCACACCGGGCATATCAGCCTTAACAACTATTTCTTTATCCTTATCCTGAATGTCTACCATAGGCGAAAGTGTATCGAAACTCTTCATTTCACCTAAAGGCGACAATTCACTGAATAATTGACTAAGGCGATCCTGCATCCTGCTTATTTCTTCAAATGGATCCCATTTAGACATCTCTAAAGGTGTCCATCTTACAAGACCTCGTCTCATCAACACCAACTCCTCTAATTTTTGGGGTTTTATATTTCCCTCTTTCCCCAATAAAAAGATTGGTAAACTGCTATATAAATATAACGCATTTAAGAAATATTATTGTAGCCTTAAATATAACTTAACTATAACTGTAAAGCATAATCTTTACAAGATCAGCAGCATAGACCGTCCCAAAAGATCCTGCTTTTACATCCACTTCATTAAATGCCACAGCTTTATCAGGTTTTTGAACAGTTGTTGAATAGATTGCAAAAGGTATGGGAGTGGAAGTATGCGTTCTTAAATGTACAGGAGTCGGATGATCAGGCATGAGCAATATTGTAATGTCTTCTGCCAGATTTTTAGCACCTTGTAATATGGTTCCGACAACCATTTCATCGAAATCCTCAACAGCCTGCATCTTAGCCTTTAGATCACCCATATGTCCTGCCTCATCAGGTGCTTCCACATGCACTACAACAAAATCGTGGTCTTTAAGAGCTTCCAGTGCATATTCTGCTTTTCCTCTGTAATTGGTATCAAGATAACCTGTTGCTCCGGGGACATCAATAACATCAAAACCAGCATACAAACCTATCCCCTTCACCAGATCAACTGCAGAGATGATAGCACCTGTTTTTCCATATAAATCTTTAAACAGAGGGAACTCTGGAGCTCCTCCCTGACCCCATAACCAAATGGAATTAGCAGGCTTTTTTCCTGCTAATATCCTTTTAATATTAATGGGGTGTTTTTCAAGAATTTGCATGGATGAACTAATCAATTCACAGAGTGTCTTGCTATCTTTACCTTTTGGAAGATATTTATCCATATTCTCTCCGATTATATCATGTGGCGGGGTACATTCGGTCTCTGAACCAAGTTTGTTCTTTGTTACCAATAAGTGCCTGTAGCTGATACCTGGATAGAAACTTATACCGTTCTTACCTAACTCAGCGTTTATATTTTGTATGAGTACTTTAGCTTCTTCACTGGATATGTGACCAGCACTGTAGTCTACAATAATTCCATCATTGATAGTTATAAGATTGCAACGAAAAGCCACATCATCTGAATTCAGATTTATACCCATGCTTGCAGCTTCAAGAGGAGCCCTCCCTGAATAATATTTTTTAGGATCGTATCCTATAATAGACATGTTAGCAACATCACTTCCCGGATGCATACCCTCTGGAACGGTTTGAGCCAATCCCGTTCTTCCATTAGCAGCAATGTAATCCATATTAGGTGTTTTTGCTTTCTGGAGTATAGTTTTTCCTCCAAGTTCATCAAGAGGTTCATCTGCCATACCATCTCCGATCAGTATTACATACTTCATGATATACACCTTGGGTTTTTAAAACCGACAAACTAATCAACTAATAGAAGAAACAAGCATGCAATTCATCTAAATGCTTTAACTTGTATGAGATTAAGTGGTTTCTATGGGATATATAATGAGATTAAGTGGTTTCTATGGGATATATACGTTTTGTGTTTATTTATACAATTATATTGATGGGCCTGTTATCTTCACCAGTGTGCAGTTCACCTGAAGAGAAAACAATTATATATTACTCTAAGAACACTCTGACTGTAGGCGATGTGGCATATATAGAGCAAGGATATTCATTTCAGCTTATAGATTTCAATAAAAAATCAGGAGACATACTGTTAAAAGTGTATTACAAAGGCGAAGAGATAGACGGAGAAGATTTTTTAGGAAACAAAAACAAGCCCGTTGAATATATAAAAACTATAGAACAAAAAGACGATGAAGAAACCGATTATGTTATATTCAGGATCAGACCCATAGATTTTAACGAAAAAGATAAAGTAACATATGTAGAAGTGGAAATAGAACAATTTCTTGACCCATTACAGGACGATAAGGACTTCCTTATGTTAGATACTTCAAAGGCTGTTAAAAGAGGAGAGACTCTTTTCCTTGAGGAAAATTACACTCTTGAAGCAATTGGTTTTGAGGATGATTCTGTAATACTTGAACTTAGCAAAGACGGTAAACCACTGAAAGAAGAAGAACTTGAAATTGGGGATATATTTAGTTATTACAAAGAGATGGGGAACAATTCAAGAACTATATTCATAGCAAGAGTAAGTAAATTTTTTGAATCTTCAGATAGTTCTACAGTTATCCTAAAAGATGTTACTCAGAGATCAGATCTCGAAGAAAACAAAGAAGGAAACCTGATACAAAATTTAACCGATGAAAATCAACAATTAATGGCAATACCTGATAATATCAATAATATTACAGGAGATACAAGTAACCAAATTGCAACAGATAATTCACAGAATTCCACGCTGTTAAACATAGGTGGAGAGAATAAGAGCAACTATAAAAATGTGGACACAGATAGTTTTATGCCGATATTGTTCTTAGTAATCATAACGATGGGAATTGCTATTCTAAAATTCAGCTGATATCTAATACATGAGAGCTAATATATATTAAATATTCATTATATTAGTATTGGTTTGAATGAATTCATAATCTTTATATTAAACCATCTTCTTTATAGTGCAATCCATAATCCGCAGAAAATGTGATATGAATATGAGAATCGTAATGAAATTTGGTGGCACTTCGGTAGCAAATGGAGAAAAAATCCGGCATGTTGCTACACTTCTTAAAGGCTTCCATGAAAAAGGTGATGAGCTCATTGCAGTGACATCTGCACTTGGTGGTGTCACAGATGGTCTTATGAACACAGCAAAGGATGTGGCAAAGAACGGAAAAATCTCTCAGGTCAAAGAATTCATAGCAGACATTACCAAAAAACATTATGATGCTATACATGCAGCAATAGATGACGAAGACATTGTATCTGAAACTATAGAGACCATAGATCTGAGGTTAGATGAACTGGAAAAAGCCTTGATAGGAATATGTTATCTCGGAGAACTTACTCCACGTTCAATAGATTATATTTCTTCTTACGGAGAGAGGTTAGCCGCACCAATCGTAAGTGGTTCTATTAGATCTTTAGGAATGGAATCTAAATGGTTCACTGGGGGAGAGGCAGGAATAATCACAGATGATAACTATGGAAATGCGCGTCCACTTGAAAAAAGCTATGATCTTATAAAGGAACGATTGTCTCCTCTGCTTAACAGTTCAATAATAACTGTTGTTACTGGTTTCATTGCAGAGAATGAAACCGGAATAATTACAACCCTGGGCAGAAGCGGTTCTGACTTCTCGGCTTCAATCATTGGCGCAGCTGTTCAGGCAGATGAAATATGGTTATGGAAAGAAGTTCATGGAATAATGACCTCCGACCCAAAAATTGTACCCGAAGCAAAACCTCTTACCCAGATCTCATATATTGAGGCTATGGAACTCTCATATTTTGGCGCAAAGGTTCTACATCCACGTACAATAGAACCAGCCATAAAGCACAGAATACCGGTAAGGGTAAAAAATACTTTTGAACCTTCATTTGAAGGTACCCTTATAGTTGCTGACCAGGTTCCAAGTCAAGATGTAGTAAAAGCTGTAACCCTCATTAAGAATGTTGCACTGATAAACATCTGTGGTGCAGGCATGATGGGTACAATTGGTACAGCAGCCAGAGTTTTCACTAGCCTTGCAAAAGTGGGTGTGAACATAATAATGATAAGTCAGGGTTCTTCTGAATCAAATATGTCAATTGTAATCGATGAAGAACAACTGGAAACTGCAGTCAATGCAGTACGCTCTGAATTTAATCGAAATGTAGTGGGAGATGTTGTTTATGACAGAGATATCTGCGTAATAGCTGTAGTAGGTGCAGGAATGGACGGTACACCTGGAGTCTCCGGCAGAGTATTCAGCACATTAGGAAGAGAAAAAATAAATGTTATAATGATCAGCCAAGGTTCATCACAGCACAATATATCCTTTGTTGTAAGTTCAAAAGATGCTATTAATGCAGTAAGGGCATTGCATCGTGAATTCAGTAATTAATGACAGGTGTTGTCAATGAATAAAAAGCATCTTACATATGCAGAATCTGGTGTGGATATCATAAAGGAAGAAAGCACAATTAGGGCTCTCACCAGTAAAATAACCTATGCTCGTAAAGGTCTGGGTGCTCCACTGACAAATATAGGGCATTATGCAGGTCTTCTGGACTTTGGAGAATATGCTCTTGCAATGACTACAGATGGCGTTGGTTCTAAAGTCCTTATTGCTAGTGCATTAAGAAAATGGAATACGATTGGTATAGACTGCATTGCCATGAATGTTAATGATATACTGGCTATTGGTGCTGAACCTATAGCTTTTGTTGATTATCTTGCTCTGGAAAAACATGATGAAGAATTTGCAAATCAGATAGGAGAAGGATTAAGAAAAGGAGCAGAGTTATCCCGAATTTCCATTGTTGGAGGGGAGACTGCTACTCTTCCAGATATCATAAAAGGTTTCGACTTAGCGGGTACATGCCTTGGAATTGTAAAAAAAGATAAAATAATCACTGGTGAAAAAATACAGCTCGGCGATGTACTAGTAGGTATACCCAGCAGTGGAGTGCATAGCAATGGTTATTCCTTAGTGCGCAAGATAGTTGAAGAATCTGGATATTCGTATAATGATCCTTTTCCATACAACAGTTCTAAGAGTATTGGAGAAGAGTTACTTGTTCCCACCAGGATCTATATGGAAGTACTTGATGTGATTAAACATTGTAATGTACATGGTTTAGCCCACATCACAGGAAGTGGCTTACTGAAACTTCAAAGGATTACTAAACTTGGATTTGAGATTTCAGATCCAATTGAACCTAACGATATTTTTAAATTCCTGCAGCAAGAAGGTAATGTTGATGAACTGGAAATGTACCAGACATTCAATATGGGAATGGGCTTTGTGATAGTTCTGCCACAAGAAGATGTTCAAAAAGCTGTTGAGATAACAGGTGGCAAAGTAGTGGGCAGGATAACAAATTCCGGTATAAAAGTAAAGGAACTCATGATAGCGTGAAGTGGTAACATGTCGAGATCATGTACAAAAAACATACCGTATGAGATCCTGATTAGTGGGATTACACCTGCACAGAGTGAAAAATACATAAAGGAGAACTCTGACAGAGTGTTTCATGTACCAGGTGGATACAATATAAGAGGTATGAAACTTATCGGATCAGATAAGATTCCGGTAGGTGTAAAAGGTAAAGATCTACTATTTCAGTTTATAAAACCCTGTTTTGGTGTGTTTGTGCTTAAGATTACAGATGCACAGGATGAAATCGACAAGTTACAAACAGATTTCTGAGACGATCAGATCTTGCAGCTTGAAGACATTTCAAGTACACATTGCAGGAATTCTTTTGGGGGAAATTCATGAATGGAACTGGCAATGACCTTTCCCTTACCTATATTTTTTATAATCATCAATGGCTTGTTTTGTGTATCTCTTAGCACAATTCTTGCATCTGTATCCAAGAAATAGCCATCATATTCCACTTCCCTGGTATGCCATTGAGTCACACACATATCTTCATGACCTTCCACCCTCTGCACTGGTCCAGAACCTTGTTCCTGCACGTATTTCAGATGAAAGGGAAGCCATTCATAATCATATTCCGGCACCATGGGCCCAAATATAACAAGTGTACCTCCTTTTTTTACGAAGTTTTCTATCTTATGCTTGTTTTTAACTAAACTTTTTACAGTTGAAGAATATGCATTATTGGCAAAACCAGTTGGTATAATAAGACACTTGCATGGAGGCAGGTAAGGAGTACCTATAGATTCGGCTGATACTCTTTGACATTCAATATGGTACTCTAAAAATAACTTTTCAAACAGCAAAGGTTTTTCCCAGACAAGCATCACATCTGTCATGAAAACATGATTGATACATTCTCATATTAAGCTTTTGGAGATAGGGTCATATTTAAATATCAGGATAGATACAAATCTTCTAATAGGGATAATATTTTAACCCAATAGAACCTCTCATGTAAGCGGGTGGGGGAGTGGGCTCACCCAAAGTGCTTTCACTTTTTTATGGATTTGTCCAGAATTAACGATGGAGATGCATTCTATGGCAGGGTACAGACAGATACAGTGTATTGATCAATCAGGTTTTGGAATTGAAGCTTTCAGGATGGTCATACCCGAAGACTGGACATGTTATGGTGGGATTACGTGGGTAAATGACCTGCATATGCCTGCATATATAAAGTTTGCAGTGGTAAGCCCTGATGGGCTGATGGCATTTGAGGGGTTTCCTATTCTGAAGTTTATGTGGTCAAACAACCCTATGGCAGTAATAAATCAGCAGTTCTGGCAGACTCAGAGTACAAAGGTTGTAGCACCTATGTTACCTGATGAAGCTCTGCTCAAATATATTATATCTCCCTTCAGGCAAAAGATGCAGCCTTACAGGATAGTTTTCAAAGGTCAGGTATCTCCTAACGATCCAATGGTTGCAGATCCCTCTGCTCCACCAATATCATCATCTGTGCAAATCAGATTTGGAAAGGTGAGAATATCCTATGAAATTGCAAAGAATCTGATTGAAGAAGAGTTCTATGCGGGTGTTTCATACGAACAGGTACCAACTATGACAGGAGATTTTATCCTTTGGCAGATGCAAACAGGTTCTATCCGTGCTCCTCAAGGACATCTTGATGAGAATATGCCACTATTCCGGACAATGAAGGCTTCTATTCGGCCAAATGAAACATGGGTACAGCAGTTGACTGACCTTATAACAGGATCGTATCAGCGGCAGACAGCATATATCCGCCAGATAGGCATCTTTTCCAAACAATACAGCCAGATGCAGGATCAATTGAGGGAGCAGAGAATGCGTAGCTGGGAAGAGGCGAACAGACAGTTCGAGGCTGAGAGGGCAGCATATAATGTGCAGGTTGATAAAGAGACTCCTTCTGAAAGGTTCAGCCGTGAAGCAATCCTTGGTCTTGAAAGACGCTGGGATCCATACGAAGAAAAGGAGATAGACGTGGAAGGCGGACATGTAGATGTCTGGACAAATGCTCTGGGTGACAGGATACTCTCTGACAGTTACAATTACAACCCTAATGAGCATCTCATGGGTAACTGGAAGAGAATGGAACCATTATAAACAGATTGATAAGGAATGATCAATTAAAAAAGGATGAAAACTGGTATAATCATACCAGTTTGAATATGGGGTGGTTGGGGTCCTTTACCTCAAGACCGAGTTCTTTTGCTGTCTCTGCAAGCATGATGTCTACCATAGCAGTTGCAGGGAATACTTTATCTGTGTTCTCAATAGGTCCGAATAACTGGAAGTTTGAACCAAGCACCTGTGGCACAAGGTTTGTGCCGATATCAGCTGGCATATAGATGGCCTGCTTCTCTTCTTTTGTCTCGAACTTCTTCTTGTAGTTCTTCATCCAGTCCCATGCAGATGCCATGTTATGATAACCGCCACCCACGGGCAATCCGAGATGTCCTTTGATTGCAAGAACTGCTCTCATAGAAGCACCAGAACCTGCACCCAGTGGGGTTGCTGCTACATCGATTAAAGGTTTTGTAATTCCACATTCCTTTGCAATTTCAAGCATCCCTTTTGATTGACCTGTACCACCAGTCTCAAGGATCTCAAGCTTTCCTTTCACGCTTGGATCTGTTGCATTGAAGGCAAGGACAATAGAACAGGTGATATCACTATCCATTACTGCTTCTATTTCATCTGGCTGAATACTCGCATTGATAGAGTTGTATATAGCTCTGTCAGCTACCCCGATTTCCGTAACATGCCTTGCAGCAGCTGCACGAACTTCACCTGCTGAGGAATCTATAAGGAAGGGGGTAGTGTCATCGAGCTCAACAAACCAGTCAATATATCTTTTAATTGCCTCTGGGGTCTCTCCCACAATCTGATTAACATAGGGATTCCCTGTTGTTGCACCCATTTCTTGAATGTTATGCCATAGTGCCTCTGCAGCTGCCTTATCAAATATACCTTTATCTTCATCAGAAACTATTTTGTGTCTTGCATAAAACATTGTACCAACAAGTACTGTGGGGTATTCTCCGGGTTGGCCACCGAACTTGACGTTACCTACCTCGTATACCTCTTGCTTTTTATCAAATCTGAACATTTGTACACCTCTTTATCCAAATAACCACGGTTTAATTGACAGGTAAACAAGGAATATTAGGATGCCTGCAACAGCTCCATAAAGTATTCCAATATCCCTTCCAACTTTTTTGCCTATCCTCTGTGCCACTTCGCTATGGACGAACTCTATTTTTTCGTCGATCTTATTAAGCCTCGCAATCACTTCAGCGAAATCCGCAGGATCTGTGACCACGCTTGGTACTCTATCGCTTCTGTCGGTCATTAGTAAATCACCTGCCAGATGATCAATGGAAGAATTACCGCCATAAGTATAACAAACACAAAACCTGCTGCAAAACCAATAATTCCTGTTGAGCTCACTCCAGAATCAAGCTTCTGGTTTCTTGCTATAAGTTGTGCACGATACCTAATGTCGGCTACTACGTTATCTATAGGTCCCATTTGAGGTTCAATAACCATAGGGACTCCCTTTCCATATTCAATCTCCTCAGCCATTTTAGTTTCCTCCCAGCAGTAGACCAAGTATTGTCAGAGTTATGACCATACCTATCATTATACCCTCGACTTTACCGGCATGGACACCAGCATGGAATTTGTTAAGGTTACCGATACTCATCATCTCTTTATTGATACTAAGTATACGGCTTCTTATAGTAGCAAGCTCTGCAGCCATTGGCTTTAAGCCGCCTGCTTCTTCTTTCTCTTCTCCGCCTTCCTCGCCGATTTGGATAAGCATAGGTTCAGCATCATAGGCACCTGGATCCTTTGCAGCATATTCTTTAATCTTTGCTACTATTGCGTCAACATCTTCGGTTCCTATAAAGTTGATACATTCAACCTGTTTCTGGAATCTTTCAATAGCTTCGGGTGTAAGGTTTTCTATATATGGAATAGCACCTATTGCTCCGACAATCCTGTTATCCTTAACTCCATTCTGGTGCAGCTTAAGAATTGCATCACCTGTAACATGTCCTTTAACTTCGGAACCTGTTACAATGAGATATCGGATATTGGGGTTAGAGATTATATGTACAACTACCTTCTCTATACCAAGGTTCTCGGTCTTACAGGGACCTGTGATACAGGCTCCTGCAGCAAGCTGAGGTGCACCAGGAAGGTGTGAACCCAGTGTGATGACAGCAACACAATTCTTCACATCTCCTACTTCATATTCACCTTTAAGCACAGGCCATTGTGGAGCTGGTTCTCTCTTTTCTACCATTTCATATCACTCCCATAGTTCTCAACACATACAATACTATCAGCAGCAAACCAGCCACTCCAAGACCTACAACTATCCCATAGAATGCATTCCCGTATATACCAGCAATATATGAGGTGTTTTCACGACCCGGGACTGAATTCATAAGGGGTCTATCAGGTGCGAGAGAGTTAACCAGATCATCCGCTATTCTGTCAAGCTCATCAAGCCTTGCCATAATAGGATCCATTGAATATTGTATAATATCTGGACGTTCTTCTGCCAGTAAAGAGGTCAATGGATCTAGCACCAAGTGTACTTCTGGTGCAACGTGTATCATGCTCATTCTAATTCCTCCTCTGAGGGTAACAATCCTGTTCCCACTACTTTGAATGCATCTCTCTTAACACGTGCATAGAATCCTGTAAAACCGAAGTACCAGAGGAATATACCTATGAGAATTGTCACTACACCAACTGATGCACCCTGTGTAGAAAGTGCAACAATTCCTGATAAGATCATTGCTATAGAGCCTTTCTCCAATGCAGTATAAAGAGTACGATCCTGTTTTTCATCAGCTCCAAGATTTGCATTGAACGGATGAAGAAGAGCCATACCACCCGCAATGAATATGACTGCTATATAGCCTGTAGTGATAACTTCTTCCAGCACGACATTGAACATGAGAGAACCTGTCATTGCAACAGATAGACCAATGATTAATATAGTTCCTGCTGCTGCAATTTCTGTCATGGACTGTTCCATTACGGGAATGTTCATTTTAAGGACCTTGTTAGCAAAGATACCAATAAGTAGACCTATAATGGATGCTACTACCAGGGCAATCACGGGACCAATTATTGCAATTTCAAAACCTTTACCTATAGCAAGGCCAAACATTGCGGCTACTACACCCATACCAAGGGCTAGCATACCTATTGAAGGTACCCCTGTACCCAAACCATAGCTTGCCACCCTTCTAACGGCTCCTGCTCCCCATATAGCAGCGCATATAGCACCCAGAGCACCCATAAAGGAAAAAACTCCTCCTGCAATATTGCCAAGGAAATGAGCACCATATATTCCTACAAGCCCTCCGATTATACCAAACGCTATTAGCTTACTCTGTGGTATAGCTGCATGAGCTTCCCCGCTTCCTCCGACAGACATTTTACATACCTCCTAAAGTGATCACTGCCAAAACAGCACATAGAAGTGTCACAATAAACGAAGTCAGAGCAGCCCTTGGCCATCTCTTGAACTTCGGGTCATGGAAACCTTCAATAGTTCCTCCAATATTGTATGAAGGAATAACAGCGTTCATGAAGAATATGCCAACTGCGAAAATACTGGCAAGGCCAACAAGTTCATGTCCAGTTGTGCTCATTATATCCTTAACAGTCAGCCCAGCTGCAACTTCTCCCATCATCAGCAGTGCATAGTAAACTAAACCTCCTCCAAGTCCTCCAAGCCCTGCTCCGATAACTCCGCTTATGAAAGAAACTGTTGGTATGGCATGACCTTCAGTACCCTGAGAGACATAAAGATCTTGTCTGTCCTTGGTGATGGGGTCATATTTTACCTTTGCTGAGGCAGGAGGGCAACCCACACCATAGATGTAGACCCATTGACCTACAAGCATGGTAACTGATATCATAATCATAGCACCCACTGCGCCTGATGCCAGCACCAATCCAATATTATCAGTCACCCCCATCATTGCACCTGCTGTAACAAGACCAGTAAGGCCCGCACCTGCAGCCAATTGCACAGTACCTGTTCCAATGCCTGTTGCCTGGGCCATTGCAGCTGGCGCACCCCCTACAGGCACGAAGTGAACACTAACAGAGACAAGTACACCCCCAAGGGTGATCAGCAACATATACATGATGTTATCTGCAAGTAATCCTGCTATGTCGATCATGCTGCTTCCTCTTTATCTTCTTTATAAGGACCAAATGCTTTCCTTGCCTTGACTTCAATCTTTCTGTTGTATATTATCATAATTATGACCATGATAGCTCCCGCAATAAAAGACTCCCATCCTGAAGCAACGCTTCTTGCAGGGTCAAATACAACAGTAATCCATGTACTCAGAAATACAGTCATACCAAAAGCAATACCTGTCACAGGTCCACCAAATTTGGCACAGAACCACGAATTGTCCATGCTGCTCCTAAGCCCGGATTCAGCTTTTCGTACTATATTTCCTGAATTTGATGTGTTAAGACCACTTCCAAACTCGACACTCTGAAACTCACGCTCAGCACCATAGTGCACATCGCCAGTGGATGAACCAATTGCACCAATAGTTATTCCCCATATGAAAGCCAAGAGTGGAAGAGGGAACGGATGAACAAAAACAGTTACCATTATGTATGAAACTACAAGAATACAGAAAGTTGTTATGAATGAATATCCCATTATTGCGGGCGTATGCGAGCGAAGTACATCAAGATATACCATCTGTTTGAAACGTTTCTGACTTGCACATCTGCCCATATAAGCAGTTGTTGCATATGTTCCATGTATTATGGCTGCAACTAAAGATCCAATAGTCAGTGCAAGAACTACAGAAATATTAAAGTTTAACAATACATATGCTACAGTTCCACCAATAGTACACATAAGAGCGTTCGATGGTGGTTCTCCAGAAATGGCTTTATTATAGATCCTATGTGGGTACGACATCTGGGGCGCAAGTTGCACTTGTGAGTTAGGATTACTCTGAGATCCTATATCGGATTCCAGGTCTTCAGATGCACCTGCTATTGTAGCGGCTGCACCCATAAGTGCCAACGCACCCATACCTATGAGCGGGTCCATATATATTTTCCTCCTACATCTTTGTCTTCTGATTGTGAATTAATTCTATTATCAGATAATATTAGTTCCATCATAGTAGAGTGGGATTAATGATGGTTATTATATTACCATTCGCTGAAATTGAATATACTGTCTCATTATAAACCTTTCGAAGAAAAACTTGCATTGCATAAGTGTATTTTCATAGAACATTTATTATAATTTACAGCATTGTATTAACAATAAAACATTGGGTAGAGTTTAAATAGAATATAGAATTTCTCCAAAGATAAAAAGACAATAAATACAACTTTGTATACATTGCAGAATTGCACACACTTGCATTCAGGAACTGACCATAAATCTCTTATCTTAAAATGGTTGCTGTTAGTTTATGATAATAGGAGCATCTTCATTTGCAGGCTCACTGGCAGAGATTTCACGTGAAGTTAATTCTGTAGAACTCTATATTCCAAAACTGCATGTATACGATGGTTCAAAACTTAACCGAAGAAAACTGGAAATGATCCTGGACGAACTTTCAGCTTTTGATCTCTTGACATCTATACATGCCCCTTATTACGCTGAATCTTCGACATATCCAAAGGAACTCCTTTTAGATACTTCCAATATGGAGCCTAAGGATTTCAGACTCATGGAAGAAGCTATAGAGCTTGCAGCCGACTTAGAATCAAAAGTAGTTGTTCTTCATCCTGGAAAAATAAATGGGAACCGGGAAATATCTTTCTTGAAAATGGTAAATAATCTGAAGGTCCTTTCAGAAAAAGCAAGTGACTTTGAAGTCATGTTAGGGCTTGAAAATAAAGAAGGTACTGATGCCACTAACCTCTGTTGCCATGCAGAAGAACTTATAGCTGCAGTTGAAACTGTGAATTCCGATAATCTGAAGATTACATTAGATATAGGACATGCAAATCTTACTTGCGGAGGAGATTCAGAAAAACTGAAAGCTTTTGTAAGAAATGTAGCCCCTCATGTAATACACATGCATATTCATGATAATGGAGGCAAATGGACCAGTACTTACGACGGAGACGAACATCTTGCTCCGGGTAAAGGTACTGTAGACTATACAGTATTAAAAGAGATTCATAATTATCGAGGTATTTATAATCTTGAAGTATTCTCTATGAAAGATGTAATCGCAGGCAAATCTGAATTACTGAGGTACCTCTTTCAGAGCTGAAATTTTATTAATATTGGAATGAGAATAATTCGGTGGCACTACTAATATTAACCTATCTGAAATCTCTAAAACTTTGGCAGTAACAGAGCCTAATATTTTTTTCAGGCCGCTTTTACCCTGATTTCCCATAATTATCAAGTCTACATCATAGTTATTTGCCACATCAACTATTTTTACAGGTGCACTCCCTTCTTCCACTACTTTCTTTATCTTTGAGATATCAAATCCTATCTCAACTAGTATGTTTTCAATAGTGGATAAAACTAAATCAGCACCTTCTTTCTGCCATGATTTCATACCTGTACCTTTATCGGCAATCACATGAAGGATTATGAACTCCGTATTCTCATTACCAATCCTTTTGGTGATACGTGCAGCATTTTCTGAATATATGGAACCATCAGTGGGTAATAAGATCTTCATCATTCCTTGATTAGAATTAAATATATTAAAATGCTTTGAATTGCTTTTGTAATATAATGGCTGCAATACGAGATTAAAACTTCAGGTGATTAAGATTGAAATATCAGAAATTTAAAAAAATGGATAATAAAAAATACCTTGAAGTCACAAGATTTCTTAAAACAACAACACATCTTACTGCAAGAGAATGGGTTATAGCTCACCTGTGTGCCGGTTTCAAAGATAACTCAAATCGTTCCGAAATGACCTGGATAGGTGCTAATCTTAAGGAACTTGTTCCTTTTATGGACAAAGATTATACACGTCAAGAAGTCTCAAATGCAAGATCAACCTTTAAAAAAAAAGTTCAGCGAAGTGGAACAACTTTCTTTTATGCATATTATGCTGGCCTCATTAGTCAGGAAGAAATGATAACGATGATACATAAAATAGTTAAGGATCTAAAAAAATTAATTGAAACTGAAGGAGGAGATGTTCCAACAGAGCATGCAACTGAAGTGCAGATGCTGGTAGCTGATGTGCTTAGAAAAATTAATGAAGCTATGGAAGAAGAGTATTTTTAAATATTTTGACTTGTTTTTTCCAAATACCTTTTGTAATAAGCAAGCATCTGTTTTTCAATACGATGCAGATAATGAGCCTGAACTTTTGATATGTAAAGTTTATTGGGTCCTATCTGCACTACAATATCCGAATCCTTTGGTGCTTTCATTTCAACTGGTACGATCACAGGACCTCCACAAGTAGTGCATAATCTGAAATCTCTTTTGTGCTCCAATATGAAAGATTTGACTTCAGAGTCAATTTCAAAATTTCTATTACCTTTTCCCATATGCAATATGCATCAAGAAGCATCTATATGTATTTTGCTGAGAGATGTTTAGCACATATTTAAATACTGGAACATAAAATTTTATAATGAACATATATATGATCAAAATTATGATATTATGGTTATTGATTATAGCTATATATCTTTGTGGTTGTATAGAGAAAGATGATGAGGAAATCCCAATATACACAGATCCAGGCTATCCCAACGCCTATTTTGCCCATCCTGTTTTAGGTTGGTACCTTAACAAAACAGCCTATATATATGAAACTCAAGGAAAGAAAGCTGCGATTCTCCATTATCGCTCTGATCCGGTTTTAATTACTCAGGAAAGTAATTTAAAATTGAAAATTCGTACCGTTGAAAAAGATCCAGAGAATCTTGATGTTTTGAGAAAACTTGGAATTGATATACTTACTGTTTCTGCAGATGGTACAACAATTGTAGGTTATGTGCCGGTTAGCAGTCTAAAAGAATTAGGAACTCTTGACTTTGTGAAAAACGTAAGTTCTGAAAAGCAAGAGTGAGTCCGAAAAATCATTGGCGAATTTTAAATCTGATGAAGTAGTAATTGTGAGACTATGTTGATGCGAGATAGGAACAAACTGGTCATATGGCCAGCCTATATAGACAAGAACAGATCAAGAAGCCAAGGACGTATTATCTCAAAAAAGTCTTCTGTTGGAGAACCAACTCTTGTTGAGATCGAAAAAGCTGCACTGAAACTTGGCCTGAATCCTGAAGTGGAAAAAGATAAATCTTATCCACGATCTTGGTGGGAAAAGAGCGGTAGAGTACTTATAGATAACATTGCACCTAAAACTCACCTGTCAAGAAAAATTGCTTCTGCTATAAAAGAAATGCGGCCATAAAATAATAGTAGAAATAAAAGAGATTTTATGGCCAGAGGCCGTACGCTGCGTTAAGCATTAAAACAGCAAAACCAATGACTACCCCAAAAACCATCACAGATTTTGGATCTATGTGAATTGCCTTCTTATCTGCTTCATAATACCTCATCAGACCAGCTGATGACATCAGCCCGCTACCAGTTGAACTTTTCCGTGACATATTTTCTCCTGTGAATAAACAATATAAATTGAATAAACAATATAAATACTAATACGTTTATACCATACTAACTTTTTATTCTGTTATTTGTATTCAATCATTTAAAATCTTCTGGTCTTTAGTGATCGTCATTAATCAACAAATAATTCCTCCAATAGAAAAGGAGGATAGTATATTCCTTTTTCAGTAATAACAGCCGTTATATTCTCCATAGGAGTTGCATCGAATGCTGGATTATATACGTTGACATCTTTCGGAGCTATTGGTTTACCATTGAAAAAACGCAATTCATCACCATTCCTAAGTTCAATATCCACTGTTTCTTCCCATCCCTCAAGATCAAAAGTGGATAAAGGTGCCGCCACATAGAAAGGTATTTCATGCTCTTTGGCAAGCACTGAATGAGTATATGTTCCTATCTTATTGAAAACAACATCACCTGTTATTCTGTCAGCTCCCACTATTACCTTGTTTATAACACCTTTTCTCATAAGATGCCCTGCCATTGAATCAGCTATAAGAGTCACGGGAATGTTATCCTGCATAAGTTCCCATGCAGTTATCCTGCTTCCCTGATTCAGTGGTCTTGTCTCACATGCTATGACCTGTATCTGCTTACCATCTTCCACAGCAGAACGAATAACTCCAAGAGCTGTACCCCAATCTACACACGCCATCCTTCCGGCATTGCAATGAGTAAGCACAGTATCCCCGTCTTCGAGCAATGTGGCACCATGTTCTCCTATTTTTTTATTTTTAGCTACATCTTCATCAGCCATCTTTTTTGCCTCAGAGAGTGCCACAGCTTTTATACCTTTCAGGTCATATGCATCATTGACAGCATGTAATATCCTGTCAACACCCCATGCCAGGTTCACAGCAGTGGGTCTTGTGGCCTTTATGGTTTTTGCAGCTATCTCCATGTCTTTTAACATGGAATTCACATCTTTTGCACTACTGAGTCTTGCTGCAAGAGCCATACCATATCCCCCTGCAACTCCAAGAGCTGGTGCTCCACGTATTCTCATAGATATAATAGCCTCACATAACGAAGCAAGTGTCTTACATTCTATTATTTTAAATTCTTCTGGCAACATTGTCTGATCTATCATTACTATTGAATTTGATTCATCATTCCAGTCTATAGTTCTCATGGTATCATCTGCTCTTTTAAAAGCATGAAGGAAATAAAAATATAAAGGTTGGTATGATATAAATATTGAAAATCTATCAACTGATCATGTAGAATTAATTTCTTGCAACCCCCACCGTTATCAACTAAAAAAGGCTTCCTTCTCATTTATATACTGTCTTCTCCTAATATTATGCAATGCAAAAACCCTTTATTATACATGATCCTGTTTACAAGACCATTATCCTTGATGAGTTTGAACAGATACTTCTGAATACCCGCCATGTCCAAAGACTCAGGAATATCCAGCAACTTGGGTTAGTTGATCATGTATACCCCGGTGCCAATCATACCCGTTTTGAACACAGCATCGGTACAATGCATATGGCATCTGTCATCGGCCAAGCCCTTTCCCTTGATGAAGAGGATATCCGCAAAATAAGGATTGCAGGACTTTTACACGATGTGGGTCACCCGGCATTCTCTCATGCTGTTGAGGATGTGCTCAGACGTAATCCTCACTTGCAACCGGTAATCGAAGACAGGAAGCTTATAAAACATGAGGCTTTTTCAAAGGATATTATAAGGAACTTGCCAATGGACAATTACATTGCAAAATCTACGGAATCGGAATTTGGTACTGATCCTTTTATTTTCTTTGATGAAATCTCAAAAATTGCTACAGGAGATGCACAATCCATCTCAAAGCCGTATCTTGCACAGGTAATAGCAGGAGATATTGATGCTGACAGAATAGATTTCCTTCTGCGTGATTCATATCATACAGGCGTCTCTTTCGGGCTGATAGATGTTGACCAGATAATAGAAAGTCTTGTCATCAAAGATGGAAATATCTTATTGGGGAGTTCAGATAGCTCTGACTATGGTAATGAGATGGCTCTGACAGCTGCCGAATCCCTCCTTATCTCAAGGGCACATCATTATAATGCTATCATACACAATCCAAAGACACAGGCTGCCAGGGTTATGTTGCTCTGTGCACTTGAAGATGCACTTGAGCATTTCAAAAATGTTTCCGGGACAGCAACTGTAAAGAAAGAGATTGTTCGTTTTTTCACGGAGTATAATGACAATGACCTGCTTAGCTTCATCAGGTCTAATGCATCTGAAAAATCCCTTAGACTACTTAATGACCTTAGAGATGGAAGATTATATGTACCTGTTGCAAGGTTCAGCCAAAAAATACTAAGACCTACTACAAGGATGGCACTTGCCACAATTGCACGCCACGGTGTTGCTAAAATGAAATTCGAATCTCGCCTTGCACAGGAATTGGGAGATGTGCTCGTTGACCTTGATGTAGCAACAGGTCTTCCAAAGAGTATAAGAGTACTGATAGGAAATGAAGAAAGTTTTTTCTATGATGAATCAGCTCTCGCCAATGGTCTTGTGAGATCTATTTCACGACAACTTTCCCTTACAACCTTTGCACATCCAGATGCTATTGCAGGTATGGATGAATCAGTTATGTCCAACCGTATGAATCAGATTGTTGATGAATTATCTCCAAGGCTTCTGGGATTTATTCGTGCAGAACAGTACCTTCCTATCGAAGGAATAATTCTGCTTTTTTATGCAATATACAATATTTTTAAGAAGGAAGAAAATGGTTTCATCTCAATCCCGCGTCTGAGGCATATAACGTGGCTTTATCGTACAATACTTCAGTTCAGTGATCATGATCTTCTTAGGAATTTTTTTGACTACAAATTTCACGAAAGATATGGGTTTCCCTACAGCGATCAAGTGTTTGAGAACATACAAGTACTTGTTGCTATGGGCATGGTGGACGAAGATCTGAGATATTACGAAAAGAATGGCAGGTATAGACAACGATATGAATATGTACTTACACCTGAGGGTGCAGAATATGCACATAAGATTGCAGGATCTTACACTTCAGAATTCAGGCATATTTTAAATTATGTCCTGATAAATAAACATTCAATACCAAAGGATATAGTAACTATGCCTCTGGCAAGGTACAAGACTCACCACAAATAATAGAATTTTCATATCATTCCTTAAAGCTGTGATATAATAATCACCCTTTAATAATAGATTGAACTAAAGAAATTATCTTTTATCTCAAATGAAAAATACGGAAATTTCGTATTTGTAACTGATTATTTTATGCATAGAGTCAAAAAATGTAGGAGCTATTTATGAAATATGGAGAAACAGTATTATTGAGGACATTCACCAAGGAAAAACCGCGGGAATTTATAGTGTGCGTTTCAGAAAATGAATTCCACAGTGATTTTGGAGTTATCAAACTTGAACAGCTAACCGAACTATCTGCCGGTGATACCATTTTTTCTCATAAAGGTCAACAGTTCTTAGTACAGAAGCCTCGTATGCCTGATATGTTCAGACATGCACAGCGTTCTGGCGCTCCAATTATGCCAAAAGATATAGGAATTATCATTGCATACACCGGACTTTGCAAGAATGATGTGGTTCTGGATGCTGGGACCGGTTCAGGCATTTTGGCTATGTACCTTGGCTCCATTGTAAAAAAAGTCATTACTTATGAAGTCAAGGCGAATTTTGCTGATATTGCGCGTAATAATATTGCAAAAGCTGGTCTGGATAACGTGGAAGTACGTTGTGGAAACATAGTTGAAGAAATTGATAAAATTGATGAAAAATTTGACGTAATTACACTGGATACAATCGATTCCCATGAAATTATTCCTAAGATAAGAAGAGTCCTCATGCCTGGTGGTTTTGTAGTGACATATTCACCTTTTATAGAACAAACAATTGAAATACGCAAAGCAATGGACAGATCTGGACCATGGGATGCTATAACAATAGAATGTATAGAAAGACCTTTATCCATATCTGAGAGAGGAACAAGACCAGGAACAGGAGGAGTAGGCCATACTGGATATATCACTATCGCCAGAATGTGATCATTATTCTACTCCTGCGGAAGTTATAGTAAACTCACAACTTATGCCCTCCGGCAGAGAACGATGCTTCTTAAGAATTGCCCGTCTCTTTCCATCGGTGAGACGTTCTAATTGTATGATGGTTTTAGATATATGTTCAATGATGTTACCACCAACAGGGCGTAGTGTGCCTGTAGCAACGTCGGTGTATACCTGATTGGTTATAACGACAACTATCCCATATTTTCTTGCAAGGTTGTGCAAAAAACCTATTTGGCTTCCAAGTTCACGCCTTGCCCTGACTGCAGAATCTTCCTGTTCAAGTTCAAATCGGTAGAAAGCAGTTGCAGAATCAACTACAATAAGACCAATATTTTCTTTAATGACCTTTTCAAGTTCTCTTACCGCAGCGTGTTGTTCTTCAAAATTATGAGGCTCATATATCAGTATATTCTGGGCTATTTCCTTCGCCCTCTCTCCTGCTATCTGTCTAAACCTAGTAGGAGAAATACCTTCAGTATCAATAATGATAACTTTCTTTCCTTGTTCAACACATCTTATAGCAAGCTGAAGACAGATATTTGTTTTTCCACTTCCAGCTTCTCCAAAAAACTGGGTCACTACACCTGTCTCCAATCCGCCTTCCAGAAGTGTATCCAATGATTTGCAGCCAGAAGTTAAATGTGAAACTATGTAAACACCTCTTAAGATTGCTTGCTATACCAGTATTCATTAATTTATATCACTTTTTTGCAGAAGGAATTATGATCAGATATGATAATGTAGACAATTTACAGGTTTTTTTATATTACCAATTATGATACTAGATGGATACCAGATTTGATTCTAAATTTAAATACTTGTTAACTATTGCTTTTTTTTATGTATGTAAATGTGTTGTGAAAAACTATTATTAAGCCAGAAATCATTTGTATAATTTACCTTCAAAAGAGAGATTGAAGTAACAAAGAAAGAGCTTCTGATTGTGTTTTTCAAAAGAACACACATGCTATCTTTGAATAAAATTGTAATATACAATTTAAAATATAAAATTATAATGGACGCGAGAAAATGCCTGAAGTCATTATATATACAACAAAAACCTGCCCTAAGTGCGAACTGCTCAAAGTTGCCCTTAAAGAGAGAGGAGTTGTTTTCAAAACAACTGATATGTCTACTCCGGAAGCTCTCACAGAACTGCGGATAAATGGAGTGTTCACCCTGACAGCTCCTGTATTGCAGATAGGTGAAGAGTTCTTTACCCATGATGACTTGTTCAATGGCATGGAAATAAAAAGAGATGTACTTGATAATTTGGTTTGATGGGAGGGAATTGGATATGGATACATGTATAATTGATACACCGCTAAAAAAAGAAAAAAATGATGAAGGGATTGAGCAAAAACTTAAGTTCACTGGTTGCGTTCAGGAGGGTATGATCTCATCTCAAAAACAGGCAGTACAGAAGACCCTTGACGGTCATTCCATATCCGTGATGCCAAAAGTACGTACAACTGACGGGCATATGGTAGAGTGGAACCGTAATGTAGTTGTCAACCAGTTGATAAAGGAAACAAAACTTGCCGAAAGGTTTCATAATAAACCAGGGATAACTAAAGAAGAAGCCCAGGAAATTGCAAAGGATACTGAAAGACGTATAAGACAGCTAGACCTTAAATTCCTTTCTGGACCTCTCATCAGGGAAATGGTCAATATGATTCTTCTGGAGAGAGGACATATAGAATGGAGAAACGTATCCACAAGAGTAGGTACTCCGGTATATGATGCCTGTGAAATAGATTTGGGATCCGGTTTTGAAGCTAAAGACAATGCAAATCTGCAGGAAAATGCAGAAACATCACATAAGAAAAAAGCAGATAAGATTTCTAAAGAGCAATATTTACTGCTTTTGCCACCAAAACTTGCAGACCTGCATCTAAATGGTGATTTACACATCCATGATCTGGAATATCTTGGAACTCGTGCCTTTTGTCAGGACTGGGATCTTAGATATTTTTTTTATTATGGCCTCATGCCTGATGGATCCGGCGCCAAGGCTAGTGTTGCTGGGCCTGCAATGAAAGCAGAGGTTGCTATTTTACATGCAGTAAAAGCACTCGGAAGCGCTCAAACCAACTTTGCGGGAGGTCAGGGTTTCTATAATTTCCTAACATTCCTTGCACCTTACTTCGAAAGCAAGAGCTACAAGGAAATCGAGCAGCTCATGCAGATGTTTGTTTATGAGATGACGCAGATGATGGTAGCCCGTGGGGGTCAGGTTGTTTTCTCTTCGGTCCAGTTGTCTCCGGGTGTACCTAAACTTTGGAAAGATATCCCAGTAGTATATAAGGGAAAAGTACATGATGGCACAAATGGTACTGTAAGGCGCACATATGGAGAATTTGAACGTGAAGTCAGGCTGAGCTTTGCCGCTCTTATGAACGTAATGCTCCAGGGAGATAATTGGGGCAAACCGTTTAATTTCCCAAAACCAGAAATATCCATTGAACCTGATTTCATGCAAGAGGACGAGTTATTTAATCGTGCCCATCCAGAACTTCCCACATATGATGATCTTTATACCCTTGCATTTGAACTGGCTGCAAAATTTGGTACTCCTTACTTTGATAACCAGCTTCCTGAGTATAGAGGTGCAGGAAAAGGCATCTCATGTTATCAATGCTGTGCTTATCAATTTTCTGCTAATGCGGATGAAGATGACTGTTTTGAAGACAAGCTATATTTCAGGGATGGAAAACATTTCTCTATGGGTTCATGGCAAGTAGTGACACTTAATTGCCCAAGAGCTGCATATAGAGCAAATGGTGATGATAAGGCTTTGTTTGCAGATCTTAAGGGGCTGATGGATCAGGCGATAAAGATATTCGCAACCAAGAGAAAATGGATGGAAAACATAATAGAAAATGAAAGAATGCCCTTTGCCACACAGCGCCCAAAAGATCCTCAAACCGGCAAAAAGGGTTCAATAGCTGTGGACATAGATGCTTTAGTATATACAATTGGAGTTGTTGGCATTAACGAGATGGTTCACTACCACACAGGTTACCAAATCCATGAATCAAAGAATGCTTTAAAGTTTGCTGTAAGAGTGATGACTGAGCTGGAAATGTATGCACGTGAGCTAAGTCAAAAACACGGAATTCAGATTGCACTGGCAAGAACACCTGCGGAAACAACCGGTCAGAGATTTGCAGTGTCTGATCTGTTGCACGAAGAATACACAAATTGTGCAAGACAGGTTGTACAGGGAGACTTGGAGAAAGCATTGGCAAAAATAAAGGAGACTCATGATCTGCCTATATATTACACCAATGGAACTCATGTACCACCCAGTGCTGATATATCCCTTGTGGAAAGGATTAAGATAGAACATGTATTCTTCCCCATAGTCGATGGAGGCAATATATGTCATATATGGTTGGGCGAAAGCTCACCTGACCCAAAAGGACTCAAGGAGTTTGCCATGAACATAGCCAAGAACACACAGGTGGGATACTTTACATTTACTAAGGATATGACAGTTTGTCTGAATGATTTTCATATGATGTCAGGACTTAAAGATATCTGCGAGAACTGTGGCTCTTCTAATGTAGAGCAAATGTCCAGAGTTACCGGATATATACAATCAGTAAGTGGCTGGAATGCAGCTAAGAAACAGGAACTGATAGATAGGAAGAGATATACAGTAGCTGGCATAGCCTGACAGTGATGTAATGAAAGCCAATTATGGCACTTATATTCCAATTTCTACAATAGACTGGCACGGCAAGGTAGCTATTGTCCTCTTTTTAAGGGGATGTCCTTTCCGTTGCCCTTACTGTCAGAACTACGATATTCTGACAGGATCCGACCTTGTGGAGGTGAAACTTCTTCAGGATAAAATTGAGAGTTCCATACCTTTTATAAACTGTCTTGTAATCTCTGGCGGCGAGCCGTTGATACAGAAAAATGTTGTAAAGGAACTGGCAAAGTTTGCAAAGAAGAAAGGATTGCTTGTTGGTATTCATACAAATGGTTTTTTCCCGCAGGTTATTGAAGAACTTCTTAAGGATTCACTGGTTGATGGTTTTTTCATAGATGTCAAGGCTCCTATGGATGACCCTGAAATTTACGGTAAAGTCATTGGTTTGCGTGAATATAATCTATCCTTGGAACCAAAGGAAGTAATAGAAAATGTTACTAAGAGCCTTGATATTGTTTCCAAAAGTAATGCTCATATAGAGGTGAGAACCACAGTTATGCCCGGCCTTGTGGGCAGCAAGGAAGACATTGCTGCTATAAGTCAATTTTTATCACCTTACATCAAGGATAAAAATATACCTTATGTAATACAGCAGGGATTGCCTGAAAATGCTATGTCTGAAAAATTAAGAGAGATGAAACCATTTTCCAGGGAAGAACTTCTTAAGATGGCTAAAGCCGCATACCCTTTTTTATCAAATGTCTGGATAAGGACAAAAGAAAAAGGTAATGAACGAGTTAACTTCGAATTAGTTTGAAGAGCAGAGTCAATGTCTTGAGAATACATAATTTAAGATAAATGACAATAAACTGTGATAGCCTTAAATGTTATATTCAATGAATGTGTATGGGCATGTACTATTAAATAAAAATTTACTACACCATATAAATTTTATCACGTAAAAAAAGAGTATAAAATCTCATGAAATACATACCCGTTTCACAGATTGGGGAAAGATCCCTGATATCTCTACTTTCCAATGTGTTCCGTGAACTACCCGATGATATAATTATAGGTGCCGGTGCTGATGATTGTGCAGTCATTGATATTAATGAAAGTTCGTACCTTGTAGTTACTACGGATATGCTTCATCGCATTACAGATTTCCCAGAGCAAATGAGCGCCTGGCAAATTGGATGGATGTCTGCGGCAGTCAATCTGAGCGATATTGCTGCGATGGGTGCACGACCGATAGGATTACTGGCTTCTCTGGGTATACCACTAAATACAGATGTCTTCTTTGTGGAAGAGATAGCCAGAGGTATGAAAGACTGTGCAAGGGAATACGATACCGCAGTCATTGGTGGAGATATTGATTCTCATGATGAGCTTACTATTTGCGGGAGTGCCCTTGGAACTGTGCCAAAAGGACAGCTGCTTACAAGAAAGGGTGCCCATGTGGGGGACAAGGTATGTGTTACAGGATATGCAGGTTCTGCAGGCGCTGCGCTCTATGCTTTGGAAAATGATATGGATGTACCAAATAGCGTGCTCAAGGCCTTATTTGAACCCATTCCCCGCATAAAAGAAGCCATGAAACTTGCAGCTACAGGGCATGTGACAAGCATGATGGATACAAGCGATGGTATAGCAATGTCACTCTATGACCTCTCAAATGCCTCAGGAGTAGGTTTTATACTCCAGGAAAAGGCTCTGCCTTTACAGCCTGAAGTAGAGGAATTAATGTCTTTCAACAGAGTAAATCTAAATTACATGGCCCTTTATACTGGAGGTGACTTTGAACTTATCTTCACTGTGAGACCAGAAGGTATTGAAGAAGTGCTGAATATGGGCAATATCAGTATGATTGGAGAAGTTTTACCTCATGACAGATCGATATTGATACAGAAGTTGGATGGTACTGTGTTACAAGTGGAACGAAAAGGCTATGAACAGTTAAAGATAGCAAGGTAATACATAAAATACAAGAAAACCAGTTAAAGTAGAAATGGTAGGTTAGATTATGAAAACCCGTTTAGGTTTTGTTATATATTTAGTATTGATAGTGCTAGCAGGGGGAGCAAATGGGATTCCCAGCATTTCTGATTACTCTCCGGCAAGCAATCCGACTTCTACATTGGGCGAGGAACAAATATTCAGAGTATCTGTAAATGAAACATGTAATGTTAGTTGGTACTTAAATGGTGTTGAATTCAAAACTGATGAGAATGTAACAACTGCAGAATATTCTAACAACACTGCACCAGCTGGTGAATATGAAGTCAAAGCTGTAGCACAGAACGTCAATGGAAGAGTTGAACATACGTGGACATGGATCGTGGCAAATGAATCTTTATCTATAATAGATTTCAATCCTCACGATACAAATATAAATTCAATAACTGATGCCACAGTGAATTTCAATGTTACCCTTAATCAGGAAGCTTCTATTATATGGCTTATTGATGGAAATCAAATGAAAACCACAAGTGGGTTTTCAGATTCATATTCAAATAATACAGCTGTGGCTGGCACATATAATGTAACAGTTATTGCATCTAATATTAATGGTATTGACCAGCATACTTGGAACTGGAATGTTTCAGCTGCAAAAAACGAAACACTTGAGCTTACCGGTTTCAACCCCACAGATACAAATCCCGAATCATTAGCAGGGGATACTCAGGAATTTAATATAACACTCAACCTGGAAGCTATGATACGATGGCTCATTGACAATATTGAAATGGATTCGGATACAGGTTCCTTTAGTTCATATACAAACAGCACAGCTGTTGCTGGGACATATAACGTAACAGCAATTGCAGTAAATGGAAACAACTCTGTTCAGCAGGTATGGACATGGACCGTTAAAGAAGCTGAAAATGATTCTCTTAATATTACAGATTTCAGCCCAAAAGAAGAAACTACAACTGTGGTTGGTACCTACCAGCAATTTACGGTTAAAACCAATCAAGATGCAGATATTGAATGGTATATTGGTGAAAATCTGGAACAAAAGAATGAATCTGTATCATTTGCATCATTCAATGTTTCTAAAAATGATATAGGATCATATAATGTAACAGTGAAAGCATCAAATGCGAATGGAGAGTCCCAGAAAAAATGGACATGGACAGTTGTTCCCAAGACATATCAAAGTGGGGATCGCATATGGGATGCTAATGCCAATCAAGCTCTTGATTATACATGGACTGCTCTGAGCTACTCCGGTTTCTACTATGACCTTGACAGTGGCGAAGGATCGGAAACCATGACAATACATCTTGACAGCAGGTCTGACAGGTCTATTGGAAGAGGAGACCTGATATATGAGACCACACCAATTGCAACCGATTTTAAGTATCGCAATTGGGGAAAGTATCAAGTCATAGGTTTTATGGCTGAGAAATATTTTGCAGGTTATCTTGATACTACTCAGTTTGCTGATGAGATTAGCGTCATGTCGGATGGTATACTTGCAAAGGTACTCATAGACGAAAATGATAAAAAATCTCTTTTTGCTGGTTCAAGTCTTACACTTGAAAATGGCTATTCACTGAATATAGTAGAAGTTGATGTCAATGGGAATAACGTATATGTCACCCTTTCCAAAGACGGATCAAAAGTTGACGAGACAATCGTTAAAGACAACGGGACATATGTTTATGAAACGGATTTAGGAGATAGAGACGATGTACCCATCATAGCAGTTCATTTCGGGAATATATTTATGGGTACTGAAGCCAGTGCAGTATTTGTTGATGCTATCTTCCAGATCTCTGATGAATATATTAGTATTGAATCCGGTGACAAATATGGAGTTATGGAAATCACTACCGTAAGTGATGAGAAAATCACCATGGAAAATGATGATCCTATTTCCCTTAATAAGGGCAGAGTTGTGAGTATAATGGGAAAACTAAAATTCATCATTGCTGATGATTCTGTACTGAGATTTGCTCCTTTTGTTGACATGTCGGAAGTAGGCACATATGAATTGAGAGGTACTGTTGCTGAAGGAGAATTTGAGTGGACACCACTTAACTTTGAGGGCTTCTACTACAATATTGATGAAGGTATTGGTACTGAAAAACTTGAGATTACTGAGTTGTCAGGAAGAACAATTCGAGCTGGTGATCTTGTTTATACTTCTACCCCAGAGGAAGTGAGTTTTGAGTATGATGACTGGGGAAATTTTGAAGTGATGGGCTTCATGGCTGAGAAATATTTTGCAGGATATCCAAAAAATGAATTTACAGATGAAGTAAGCCTGGTTTCTCAAGGTCAGTTGTCAAAAGTTCTTATTGATATGAGTGACAAAAAATCTCTTACAGCTGGTTCATCCTTAGTGATGGAAGAAGGTTATGCCCTAAATATTGTTGAAGTTGATATAAATGGTAAGACTGTTTATGTTACTCTTACTAAGGATAGTGATGAGGTAGATAATGATATCATCGCCTCAGGAGGTACCTATGTATACAAAACTGATGTAGGAGATGTTGATGATGTACCTGTTATAGTTATTCACTTCCAGGATGTCTTCCAGGGAACAGAAAGCAGTGCGGTTTTTGTTAATGGTATCTTCCAGATATCAGATGATTATGTGTCTGTAGAAACCGGTGAAACTTTTGATAAAATGGAAGTAACAGGTATTTCAGAAGACGGCATTAAAATGGAAAATAAAGATTCAATATCGCTTTCAAAAGGTAAAGATATCTCAATAATGGGAAACATTAAGTTTAAGGTGGCAGATGATAATACTGTCAGGTTTTATCCGTATGTGGAAATCAAAAATCTATCTTCGGAATCACTCACCATAGATAATGAACAAGTAGTGGCTCAAGGTATTGCAATGACTATTAATGTCACTTCCAGAGGTGTAGGTGTAAGTAATGCCACCGTGAAAATAGATGGTGAGAACATTGGCTCAACCTCAGATCAGGGAATGTTGCGATATACACCCAATAAGATAGGTAATTTCACCATCACTGCAGAAAAAGAAGGATATATTTCTGCAAGTTCTAAACTGGAAGTAATATCGCCTCAGGATGAGTCACGTAAGATGACTATTGAGATTATCCCAGAAGAGGTTTATGAAGGAACTAATGTTAAATTCCGGGTTCTCAAAGCTATAGATGGTGAAGCTATTGAAGGGGCAGAGGTAGCTTTTGATGGAGAAAAAATTGGCAATACTTCAACAAATGGAGAAATTAATTATACAGTTACAGAAGTGGGTATGCACAAGGTGACCGCTTCTAAGTCTGGATTATTAAATGCTGAACTGAACTTTGAGGTAAAAGAACTTGCTGCAAAGTTCACCTTCACGAACCTGCGGATTTCACCACTTGAAATAAGGGCAGGAGATAAAGCAACAATATCTGTAGATGTAGCAAATACAGGTATGCTACCTGGAAATTACACTGTTGAATTAAAAATCAATGGTAACGTTGTAGATTCTCAGCTAGTATCACTTGATAGCGGAAATTCCACTACGTTAAAATTCTTGCATGTGGAAAAAGATCCAGGCACATACATTGCCTCGGTGCAGGAATTGAGTGTAACATATGAAGTACTTGAGAAATCTGGTACTATCTGGTACATACTTGGAGGTATTATTCTTTTGGCTGCTGCAGGAATTGGTTATCTATTCACTGCTGGTGGTTGGACAGTAGAGATGGCAAGGGAAAAATTAGATGAATTTATCGGTTCTCTCCGATAAATTCACTTATGTTATAAATTATGTTATTTTTTTTGAAACCCTTTCTATTGCCTCCAGAAGGCTGTTCTTTGGCATGATCGTAGCCACAGGGATCCTCAATATTTTTTCAACTGTAGAACTTACAATAGGTGCACATACGAGGGCACATGCTCCCTCCCGCTCAGCTTTAACTGCTGCAATTATGGCTTCTTCGATGGAGGTGGCAGAATATTCTCTGATGGTACAGAGATTTCCACCTATCTTTTTCTTTGTCTCCCTGATATTATCAAGAACAGGCCTTGCAGCAATGACCGCTATAAAATCTCCTTTTTCAGATTTTTCCAGGCTCTTTATAGTTTTAATTATCTGTCTTAAAGTTTTCATATTTGGTTCTCTTTTGCCTGACATTATTTTGTACAAAGTGCTTGCAGGTATGTTAGCCTGTTGAGCAAATTCTACTGCATTCAAATGAAGGTCCTCTTTTAATACAATCGAAAATGTTTTCTGGAAATCTTCATAAGAATTCAGTATAGCCTCCACAATCTTATCTGATGGCTCCATGATTCCTCCTGTTATAATAAACTATCCTTAAAAGGATAAGTGACAGTTACATTTATACTTTTAGGAAAATTAACTTACCTTCTACAGGAAACATTAAATATAGCTCAATAGAACGTTTCCATTATTCGGAAAAAGAGGAAACATTATGTCTAACAAAATGATCCAAAAGGTTGCAGTAGCCTTTTTTATTATTAGCGTTATGACGGCTATTGCATTTATTTCAGGTTGCACTGAACCTAAACAGAAAGAGGAAATAAAAGAGATAAAATTCGGATACCAGCCAAGTACTCATCAAATAGCTTATCTGACTGCAAAGGAAAAAGGGTGGTGGAACGCAAGTCTGGCACCTTTGGGTATCTTAAAGACAAGCGATAATTTATTCCCAAGCGGCGCACCTGAAATGACATCTATGCTTTCTGGAAATCTGGATGTAGCATATGTGGGGGCAGCACCATTTATATCCGCTTTAAGTGAGGGTCTTGATGCCAAAATAGTGGCTGCTGTTCAGGTACAGGGTTCTGATCTCGTAGTCCGCACAAGTGTGCCTTATGAAACACCTGATGACCTCAAAGGACTGAAGATAGCTACATTCCCTCCGGGAACTATCCAGGACACTCTCTTGCGGAATTGGCTGAAAATAAATAATATTGATCCAGATAAAGACGTAACTATCGTGCCCATGACACCTGCAGATGCTGTAACAGCTATCTCTGCTGGCCAGGTTGACGCAGTGTTCCTGCCACATCCCTCACCTACAGAAATTAAGGAAAAGGGCTATGGACGTACAGTTGTTAAGTCTGGAGAGATTATGCCAAACCATGCATGCTGTGTAGTTGTGGTAAGTGGAAACCTTATCAAAAACCATCCTGAAGTGGTAGCAAAGATAGTGGAAACACATGTAAATGCCACAGAGTACAATAAGGAACATCCGGATGAAGCCGCCCAAATTTACGCAGCTGACCAGCAAATGGATATAAATATCGTCCGGCAATCTATTAACGATTGGGATGGCACATGGGTTGCAGATCCACATCTGATCGTAAACTCAACTGTAGACTATGCAAAGATACAGTATGAACTGGGATATATAAAGAAACCACTTACGGAAAAAGATATATTTGATATGTCTTTTTATGATTCCTTGCAAAAGTGAGTTTTTGAATATAAATTACATGACAAGCAAGGAGTTCTGTAAGTAGAAATGGCGAATAAAATAATACATAAGCTAAAAGGTAGAGCAGTGGAGATAATCTCCATAGTCTCTGCCCTTGTGCTGTGGCAATTTGTAGCAGACCTTATAGTTAGGAATAAGTTCTTTCTGCCAAGTATCCTTGATGTCATTTCCGCAGCTGTAACAATAGTTCAGCGCCCATCGGTTTTGGAAATAGGGTCATTGGCCATAGAAATGCCAGTGGTATTCGTTGATCTCTTACAAAGCTTGTTACATTTTTCGATTGGAATGATAGCAGCTCTGATAATAGGAATACCTATAGGCATGATGATGGGTTGGTTTACAACATTCAATAGGATATTTGATCCTATAATAGAAATTTTTAGACCAATACCTCCTCTTGCATGGATACCTTTTGCTATAATATGGCTGGGACTTACACCCGTATCTGCAGGTTTTCTTATATTTATAGGAGCTGTGTTTCCTATCATTATTAACACTTTCACAGGCCTTAAAAATGTACCAAGAGTCTATGTAGAAGCAGCCAGAGTACTTGGATGTATGAAGGATCGTGATCTTATAAGATACGTGGCTCTCCCTTCTGCTCTTCCTTCCATAGCAGCAGGTATAAGGATTGGTATAGGTGTGGGATGGATGTGTCTGGTGGCTGCGGAGATGTTCGGAGTCAGTAAACATGGATTAGGTTTCAAAATATGGCATCATTACCATCTTCACCAGATGGATATGGTACTCGTGTATATGATGATGTTGGGATTACTGGGACTCTTTATCGACAAGGTGCTTAGATATGTTATCGACGAACATCTGCTTAAATGGCAGGCAGGGGTTGTAAGATAATGGGAAAAGTTGAGATAAAGAATATTAGCCGTATTTTCAGAAAAGAAGGTGCACCTGAAACCCTTGCATTGGATAACATTAGTCTTAAGATAAATGACAAGGAGTTCATATGTTTTGTTGGACCTTCTGGCTGCGGTAAGACAACGCTTCTACGTATTATTGCCGGACTTGACACCCCTGACTCAGGAGAAATAATACTTGACGGAGAAAAAATATCTATACCAGATTCAAAAAGAGGTATGGTATTCCAGGAGTATTCACTTTTTCCCTGGAGAACAGTTATCGAGAACATCATCTTTGGTCCAGAGATGAAAGGAATCCCAAAAAAGGAAGCAATACAAGAGGCAGAGAAATATCTCGAACTTGTGGGTCTTACACAGTTCAGAGATAGTTTCCCATATGAACTTTCAGGAGGTATGAGGCAAAGAGTTGCTATTGCTCGTGCACTCGCCAATGAACCAGAGGTATTGCTTATGGATGAACCTTTCGGCGCACTGGACGCTCAGACTAGAAATTCTTTACAGCACCAGCTTCTGGATATATGGAATAAGAAACACATTACCATCCTCTTCGTTACTCATAGTGTAGATGAAGCTGTGTTCCTAGCTGATAGAATAGTTGTTATGACCGCACGTCCTGGAAAAATTAAAAAAATAATAGACGTAGATCTACCACGCCCCAGAATAAGAACAAGTCCTGAAGCCAATAAACTGAGGACTGAAGTATTGAAACTTCTCTCGGAAGAAAGAAAAGAGAAAATAGACTAATTATAAAAAAAATTGTATCTATTTCATTCAGAACGCACAATTACTTTTGTTCCTGCCTCTACATCTTTTATGCTAACTTTACCTACAAGTTCCAGTAATTTTTCAGCTTTCGCAAAATTTATACAACAGCCGGGGCGCACCAGCATCTGTCCCCCACAAGTTGCAGAGCCTTGAATCTTAACATTGCTCATCAGTGTGAGGTCCTGGAGTATGCGTATATCACCCTTAATTTCACAATATGGACCAATGATAGCATTTTGCGCCTGTACATGACCTTTAACCAGGGAGTTTTTCCCAAGTTCCAGATATCCTGCAACTTTCAACTCCTTCCAGAAATTACATCCTGCACCAACTATCAGATTACCCCTGAGAAAAACACTATTTTCAAAGTATGCATTTTTCTGAATGACATATGTATTGGAAGGAGGATGATATTTGATAAATTCTGTATTCATTTTATCACTTGGTAAAAAGCAATATAGATATGAACATGTAGTTTATAAGCTAGCTTTTCTATATATTATTTTCATAAGAAACCACGCGAGAAATTTCATACCATAATGCAAGCGTGATTAATGAAAGAGAGGTTGCAACAATATTCTCTTTTCCGTTACCCCAGAAACCTTCATAATTCTGTTCTTTCATGAGCCAATCAATAGAAACTTCAAGCTCTTCTCTTAAACCCGACATTAAAAGAGACTGAATGACGATATTACTTGTTGCAATGTTTTTCCATCCACCGTTTGATTCACGTTTTTCAAGCAACCAGTATCTTCTCTCATCTATAAAATCACGATACATTTTATCAATAGCACCTTGTTTTACAAGTGCCATAATAACAAGTGAAGTCGTCCCGGGGTGTTCCCAATCATGTCCGTAGTTTTCAAACAACCAACAGCAACCTTCTGAATCGTGAATACCCATATCTGCTAAAGCTATGAGAGAATATGCTGTATCATATACGTTACTATTCCAAGAACCTTCCTTCTTCTGTGAAAGAAGCCATTTTTCTACATCAGGAAAGATCAGACCCATGTTAGCAAGTGAAGAAACAGCTCTGGCAGTTTCCCTTACATTACCTCCCCATGGTGGATTGCCTTTAAGCCTTATTAGAAAAGAAGTATATCGGCTTGAAAGATTCCATGATCCTCTTGCCCAGACCACACGGCTAATCTCTTTAATTCTTTCTGTTTGTTGTTTCTCAAGCCAATCAAGTGCCTTTGATATCCTGGGGTCCATGAACATAATATGCTGGTCTGTATTTAGTGTTTTTCTAGCAATGCATCCTATACCTGTACCTCTGAGAATACTCTGCTTTTTTGCCTGGATTCCAGTGGTTAACATGACCATAGTAACCTGTTACCCTCGATATATGATCAATAACAGGGCTTGTGCACATAGGACAGAATTCATTCACTCCTCTGGAAGTATGACCCTTCTCACATACAGAAAAATCTGGAGAAAAACAGAAATAAGCAAGCTTCGTTCCAGCCAATTTCCGAACAAATTCATTAAGACCAGCTGGATCGGGATAACTTTCACCCATCCATATATGACATATAGTTCCTCCATTAAAAAAAGGATGGAACTCTGCCTCAATATTGATCCTATCTACAAGAGAAATAAGTGCATTATAAGGTAGATGAGTGGAATTTGTATAGTAATATCCTCCTTCAATACCCTGGACGTTAGCTTTTTTCCCGAAATTTATTTTGTCGATCATGGCAAGCCTATATGCAGTACTTTCTGCAGGTGTTTGCTCAAGAGTGTATTCAATGTTGTCTTCATTGGAGAACTCCTCTATCCTCTTAACTATATGAGCAATTATCTTCACACCAATTTCTGTTTGTTTGTCGATACCTTCTCCTGTAAGATTCATGAGACATTCGTTCATACCTACAACACCAAATGTTAAATGGCGCTTCTGAAAATCAAAATAAGGTACACCATCATCTGTTTTATTGAGCAGCCATGGCATAAGTTCCCATTCATAAAGCGATCTTCTGATTATATCCTGACTTTCCAGCAATGCTTTACGAGCAACTTCAAGAGCTTTATCCAGCTGTGAAATGAAATCGTTTTCATCTGCTGAGCGGAGGGCTACGCCGGGCAAATTGATGGTCACAACCTTATTGGAGCCCGTACCTATGCCACCTGCCGTCCAGATACCCCCTGCATGACGACTCAGTAATCTGCAACACATAGCATGCACCGTATCCTCTTCCAGATAAGGAGCCGCAAGGTTCAGGAAATAAGGAGCACCGGTAGCAGAAGTGGCCTGCATGGTCTCCATCCATAGAGGATCATTGAAATCATGATCTTTGGCGATTGCCGTAGTTATGAGAGGAAATGTAAACGGAGCTCCGGTGGAATCACCGTAGGTCGAAACCTTTACGAATGCACTGTAAATCTGTCGTGCCTCATCTTCAAATTCACTATATGTTGCATCAAGTATTTTACCTCCGTAGACCACTCTTTCATCTTTCAGTGCCGGTGGACATTTCAATCTCAGACCGATGTTAGTAAAAGCGCTCTGCGCCCCTATCCTGTTGGACTGGTTCATCTGGAACATGAAACTCTGCACTGTCTGGTATATCATGGGCTCGTTCATTTTCTCATAATGCAAATGTGGGGCGAGCAGCCAGTTGAGCATGTCCACAGCCTGAGCACCTGCAAAGAATTGCTGGGAATGCATCATAAAAGACATTACATGAAACAATGCAGAATCCAGTCTTTTAGCAGGGAGGCTGCGGGTATCAGGAAACTTCAGGCCGTCCATAAGAATTATACGTCCATCAATGCCGTTACAATAGGGCATGAAAGGGCTATGCAGATCATGGATATGTATCAGGCCTTCCAGATGGGCTTTTGTGACATCCTTAGAGTAAAGTTTTTCCAGAGCATATCGTTTTTTGACCTGGGATGCAATATGCAGATCTATCACCGAAGGGCTGGCCCTGGTGTTGGAATTTTCTGTAAGCAACCAGTTTTTTTTGAAGAGCACATCGTCTATGAGCTCCACAGGGTCCTTGAAATCAAGCCTGTCTACATTATCCCCACTTGACATATTAGTCATGAATAAAAATCTGTTATGAGAGAATATATAGTTAATTCATTTTGGTTTTGCAGAAAACAGATTTTTAAAATCTTTAACAACCAGCCAGATAAAATATAAATATCGGTGTTATACAGTAACCAATTTTTAGATATACTATTTTATAGTAAATAAGAGACTGAAAAAGTTAATCCTACTGTCAAATATAATTAGGTATGCATCCATGAAAAGGTGATAGTAAAAGTATTATATACTATGAAAATAAATCAAATTTCTACTTCATATCTAAAATAATATGGAGAAAACGACAGAGGTGATAAACTGAAGACATTATCTATCTATTGTATTGCTAATTTTAATATTACTTACAGGAACAGCTTTTGCAGATACAAGTGACGACGACTATCTCAAGAAAGTAAATTTTGACAACAAGTCACTTGAGATAACTGATAATTTTAAAAATTTCGATGTGGTGACATCCAACACTGAAGCTTTTATGAAAGCTGCAGAAAGTGGCAAGGTCAGATTAACTCTACTAGGAAAAGAGTTTGAGCTTGAGCTAAAAGAAACAAATGTAATCAGTGAAAGTGCGAAAATAATCAAAGAGAATAAAACAGGCATCTATTTTGTAAATGCTCCACATGTAGATACCTATAGGGGATATGTAACTGGTAAGGATGATAGCAGAGTATCATTGACTGTAGCAGATGATGTTCTTATTGGAAGTATCAGGGTCGAGAATAAAACATATATCATTGACCAAACAAATCAAAAACAGGCTGGAAAGGTCATTCATGTAGTTTATGATCTGGATGATTTTAAAGAACGAGAGATTAAAGAATACAATACTTGTGGTGTTGACGAAAAGGAAGAGGCTTTGAGCAATGAGCTATTCGCAGAGAGTTTGTCTTCTGAAGGAGCGATTACATCTTCCATATTAACTTACACTCAGATAGACATCCTGCCATGCTACGACCAAGGTTTTGAGGATGAATATACAAATCCAATAGGTGAGATTGTAGCGATGGTCAACGAAGTAAATGGCGAATTAGCACATGCAAATGCAGAATTGAATATCCATTTCTTTAAAAGATACGGGGACCTAAATGTTGGGAATGGTAATTCACATACCATATATTATTATTTTATGGATGATATAAAACCATATAGAAATATGACAGGTACTGATTTGGCTATGTTGCTTTATGGAAATGATTTCACAGATGACACAATCGGGACAGGCTCCACTTTTAACGGCAGTTCGAATAGAGCTTATTCTGTGATTCAAATGGTATCTGCAGGTCTATTTAGCAGTTATCAAGCCACTTACAATGGCAGATGTGTCCTTATAACTCATGAACTCGGACACAATTTCGGTGCAACTCATGAAGAAGCTTATAGATGGCCTCTTGGTCTGAGTTGGCATTATACCTCTATGTGGTCTCCATTCACAGGCACTTCATTCTTAGATGACTATATGGAAGTTGAATACTCAGATTTAAACCGCCGTGGAGATGCTTCACACAACAACATATTGCATGTGGCATCTAATAAAGATACTATAGCAGACTTTAAGGAATTAAATTCTGATGTCGACACCGTTGGAGTTTACGACAATGCTGGTACTTGGGCCTTATGGAACCTATCTTCCGGTTATCTGGATATTGTTGGATTCGGATGGTCGGGTACAAAGCCGGTTGTCGGGGATTGGGACGATGACGATGAAGTAGAAGTTGGTATATATGACCCGGTAAATTACAGGTTCCTGTTACGGTTAGATTCAGGCAGTTACCAGACAATTCCTCTCGGATGGGCTGGTGTTACTCCGGTTATTGGTGACTGGGATGGAAATGGAAATGATGAACCTGGGGTATATGATAATGCCGGTACCTGGGCTCTCTGGAACCGTAGTACTAATTCTGCAGATATTGTAGGATTTGGATGGTCAAACACAAAACCGGTTGTGGGTGATTGGGACAACGACGATGCAACTGAGGTTGGCATATACAACACTGCTGGAAACAATTTCTTGCTTAAGACCGGATCTAGTTATCAAACAATAGGCCTTGGGTGGGCTGGCGTTACTCCGGTTATTGGTGACTGGAATGGAGATGGAACAGATGAACCGGGTGTATACAATAATGCTGGTACTTGGGCACTTTGGGATCGTAATACAAATTCTGCATATACCGTTGGATTTGGATGGTCTGGAACAACTCCTGTTGTAGGTCATTGGACTGGTGTTGATGGTAAAACTGGAGTTGGTATCTTTGAAGCGGCCAACAACAGGTTCCTGTTGCGGGTAGGTCCTTCTCCTTTGAATCCAGTATTTATAGATCTTGGGTTGAGTGGTGTTACTCCTGTAATAGGCCATTGGAATGAGTATTCAACGTTTGTTTAATTTCAATGAACTTAGGTATGTTTAATTGAGAATAGAAGAGCTGGTTTCAGCTCTTTCTTATTTTAAATCTCTGTAATCCAATGCAAAAACAAGAAGAGATAGCAAGAATACAGGGTAAGGAAGAAATATGGGAAAGAAAATAGACACAATTGTAGGCGTTATAGTTGTATTATTGTTAATTATTACAATTTATGGTTTTTCACAGCAGTATGTTGAAGTGAAAGAACAACAAAATCGTTTAGATAATCCTCCATTTAGAATTGCTGTTTTGAATGAGGATGTTAAAAGCCATGAAATAACTGTTGAGGTTTTAGATGCAAATAACAGTACTCTATACATATCTTCATATTCCATAGAATCTGGGGATTTTGCCCTTTCTCCTGTTATACTAACTGAAAAAGGGAATTATTCAGTGAAAGTAACTGTAGATGGAAATATCACTAAAAATGCAAACATCAATTTTAATGAAGAAAAAACTTTAGAAATAGATATCTATCCAGGTAGTATAGATTTTGGCTATTCAATGCCATAACTTATTCATTTTTTCGCCTCTGTCGAAAATCATTAAAATCAATATCATTGCCTGAAAAACCAATTCTGGAGCGATATATAGACATCCTTTTGTAAAAATGTCAATTTGATTAGTTCCTCGAAAAGAGAGGATTTCTACAGAGCCATTTTAGTTCGTTAAGGATGTGTAAACTAAAAAGAGGCTTGAAAGTGGGAATAATGATACAAAAAATATATTGCGAAGGGATCATAGATTTTTTCCCGCACAAAAAGTGTACGAAACTTATGCCTGCTTTTTAAAACCGACAACAGAATCTACGATCTTGGTAAATTCTTTGGACCACTCCAGCTCGTCGGCTTTCAGATTATGTACCTGTCCGCTATCCTCTATCTCTGCGATCTTGGGATCAATGGGCAGAGCTGCGATAATTGATACATCAAAGTCTTTAGCTGCCTTTTCAACGCCATCTTTACTGAAAATCTCTATTTTCTCCTCACAATGAGGGCAGATGAGACCGCTCATATTCTCCACTATACCTATAACAGGTACCTTTAACATATGGGCAAATGTAATGGACTTGCGTACACTTACCAGTGCCATGTCCTGAGGTGTAGTAACTACCACAGCACCATCGATCTTTTCAATGAGCTGGGCGATACTGAGAGGTTCATCTCCTGTTCCAGGAGGCAGGTCAATGACCAGATAATCAAGCTTTCCCCATGAGACATCTTCCAGGAACTGTTTGATAGCCGCCATCTTGGCCGGTCCTCTCCATATCACAGGAGAATCCTTATCCTCTATAAGTAAGGCGATGGACATAACTTTGAGGTTATCTGTCACTGGTACGGGAACAATGCCTTTCTCGTCCACCTCAGGTCTTTTATCCTCTATCCCGAACATCTTGGGTATGCTTGGCCCGTGAATGTCACTGTCAAGGAGACCCACTTTGAATCCCTTCCGGGCAAGCTGGGCAGCAAGATTGGCTGCAACGGTGCTTTTGCCGACTCCTCCTTTTCCACTCATTACCACTATCTTGTTTTTAATTGCCCTCATGTTGGCAACTAATTTTGATTCCTGTGGCTTCTGGAGCAGATCCTGTGTTTTCTGAACTTTCTTGTCCATATTTTTTCACCTGAATAATAATTCAAATTTTCACAATACGTAACGTAACATTTGATTTATGTTGACCTTCTGCAACCTTTGTTTTCTTCTCCGACTGTGACATAATCTCCACCGCAGATCTCGATGGCTCTGCCAGTAGTGAGTGCAAAAGTAACTTTTCTTCTGGCACTTTGCAAATCCTCCCAGAAGGCCCTCCTTGAGATTCTCATTTTAAGGGAGGCTTCTTCCTGTGTGAGACCCTCAAGTTCCACAAGGCGTAGAGCTTCAAGTTCTTCCACTGCGATTGAAACTACCTCAAGTTCCTGTAGAGGCACCCCTCTGGGCTTAAAATAGATAACTTCCGGAGTATGCTCTACACGTCGGGGGCACTTAGGACGTCCTCTTTCCTTCATAGCATTTTTTCACATAGGCTATTAAATATATATAGTTTCCTACAGTCAAAAGTGACCCGATGTAGAAAGGGTCAAGATGCTTTATAATATGCCCCATTTTCGGATACTATCCTTATTATAGTGTTGGAGGAGATCAGTTTTTCCATAATAGGAGTCAGTTGAGCACTTGAGATGCCAAAGGATGCACATATCTGCTCGAAAGTGCAAGGCCTTCTAAGTAAAAGATCATAGACCTCTTCTTCCAAATTTTCGTGCTGCATACTTGACTTTCCTCTTTTCAGGACTTTGAGTACCAGTTTGACCCTATCTCTTCCGAACTCTTCATCAAATCTGTGTGCTATTTCCTTTAACCTTATGTCGGCCACCGGCGCAATGAATTTCTCTGCAGGTGGCCTGCTAACAGTTAATATCTCTATCTCATCAGGATCTATGGTTTTAAGGACCTCTATAAGTTTGGTTATCTCCTCATCAGTACCATTCACCGGATATCCATTTGTTGAATCAACAAGCATTATCTCTATCCCAAGTCTGGGACGTTTTTCCATATCTTTCATAGCCTGCAACCCTTTTATAATATTATCAAGCCTTATACCCTCAACAGGCCTGTGTATTGCCCTGAAAGTATCTTCATTGCCAGAAACAAAGGTTGCTATTACAAGATCTGCTTCGGCAAGATTGGAACGCACGTCCTCCCTGTCCAAAAGAGAAGAATTTGTTAGCACGCAAACAGGCTGATCTATAATTTGCTTTACTCCTCTGATCATCGATCCAAGTGATAGGTTAAGTGTGGGTTCACAGCTACCTGAAAAAGTGATATAATCAAGGTTTTCTATATTCCTGTGGAAAGACCTGATCCCTTCTACCACTTCTTCGGTGGTTACTGCTCCCTCAACTTCCTCGGGCCCTTTTATCTTATAATCCACATGTCCCAGCTGGCAATAGACGCAATCAAAATTACAATTCTTCTTTGTGCCTGCCTTTTTGATCACATCGACACCAAGGGACCTTCCAAGCCTTCTTGAAAGAATAGGACCATAGATGATTCTTGTTTTCATTTTATTATGACCACAGTATTATGATGTGTATTGTTCAAAGCTCCACAGAATATCCTGCAAAAATATCGACAAATGCATCTGGATACTTCATTTTTATCTCTTTTTTATGAGCTGTACAATGACCGGCACCTATCAAATGCATGCATTTGAACAGACCATAATCCTGGCTGTCGTGCAGACCGCCAACGATACCGACCACATTACCAAAAGAAGAAGCTGCATCCAATATTGCAGGAAGCCCGGGGTGTGCGCAACCGGTGATAACGTACAGTCCTTTGTCGGAATCCAGTATCAAAGATTGTTCTCTTATCTCTTTTCCAAGTTCGCCTGTTGTATATACTCCCTTGCATATTTCCTGAGGTAGTTTTATATCATGCAATCTGGGATTCATGGGACTATCCATATTCGAAAGAGAAGTGGAAGTATCTTCCTGCTTTCCCCTTGTCGATATCTCTCTTTTCAGGTTGGGTGAAAAACTTGCCGGTATAAAGACGTCCACATCTGGCTGCATATTAAGGAACGTTGGTACACCACCGATGTGATCCCAGTGCTGATGAGATAGCACCAAAGTGTCAATATCTTTGGGAGAAATTCCAAGTTTATCCATATTCGCCAAAAGAACATGACCATCCCAGCCCGTATCAAAGAGAATATTATGCGCAACAGTTTCAATTAAGCAAGAAAAACCCCATCCCCTATTCAAACCTTTTTTTGCCTCATTGTCATAAATGACCGTAAGCTTCATATTTATATACTCCTGTTTGACCAGATCTCCTTGTTAACTACTATTAAACACATGTGAGAATAAATATATGAAGATATCTGAAAAGAATTAAATATAATTTCTCCATATAGAATTAATAGAAAAGGAAGGAGAAATACAATTGCACTATGGCCTTGGTATTGATACTGGTGGAACATACACAGATGCTGTTCTTTTAAGAGGGTCAGACGGTATGATCGTAGATTCCAAAAAAGCGTTTACCACATATCCTGACCTGCAGATCGGCATAAGTGCGGTTCTGGATGCCCTTGACCAGGAACTTCTCAGCCAGGTCAGCCTCGTATCAGTCTCTACAACTCTTTCCACTAATTCCCTGCTTGAAGGTAGAGGAACCCCTGTAGGACTTGTGCTCATTGCTTATAGGACAGCATCCTGCAGAACAGGAATTCCCTACCCAGGATCTCATAGTTGTGCCCGGTGGTCATGGTCCAAGCGATGAAGAAAAGGTGCCTTTGGATACCGAAGCTATCAGAGAATTTGGTGACAGAACAAAGGACAAAGTTTCAGCATACGAAATCTCGTTTTTCGTTGGAACAAGGAATCCCGAACATGAACTGCGGGCCAAATCCCTGATCCAGAAGGTTACTGGCAAACCTGTGGTATGTGGCCACTAACTTTCCCAGGAACTAGGTGCCTATGAAAGGGCAGTTACTGCTGTTCTTAATGCTCAGTTGATACCCATTACGCATCGCTTTGTTAGTGCTGTTATGGCAGACATCAGGAAAAGAGGCATCAATGCAAGGATGCTGATGTTGAAATGTGATGGATCCGTGTATAATTTGGAGGATGCTCTAGAAAAACCTATTGAGACCATTTTTTCCGGCCCTGCGGCAAGTCTTCTTGGAGCATCGTATCTTGCAAAACTGGACACATGTGCTGCCATAGATGTAGGTGGGACCAGTACCGATGTATCCGCTATTTACCAAGGGGTACCTGAAATAAGTGATTCAGGTTCTGTGGTGGGCGGATGGAAAACAAGGGTCAGGGCTATGAAAATGGAAACTTCAGCCACAGGTGGAGACAGTCATGTCTGGATCACTGATGGAAAAGTGAAGATAGGTCCCAGACGTGTTATTCCTCTATGTGTTGCTGCTGTTGAGTATCCAGGACTGTTACAGAAGCTTAGTCACATGAAACCACTACCCCGTAAGTCACTGGATGAGAACTACCAGCCCACCAAATTTTTCGTAAGGACCGGCTATGCCTGCAATGGGCTGAACAATGAAGAAGCTGAAATGCTCCAGCATATCGGAAGCGACCCTATTAGCATACATGAGCTCTACACTTCTATGCATGCTATGCCATCTGGAAAGATAATTGATTCACTTATAAAGAAAAGATTGGTGCAAGCCATCGGTTTCACGCCCACGGACGCTTTGCATTGACCCGTAAAAGCATATTCTGAGGAAATGTCTGCACTTTTAGATGCTGACATTATCATTCCGGAACATGCAGATGTGGGGAATGCCGTGGGGGCTCTTGCGGGCAAGGGAGTCAAAAAAGTCGAAGTGCTGATCATTCCAGAATCCATAGAAAAGCCTGCAGAGGACTTCCTTATTTTCTATCCGGGTGGAAGAGAACATGTTGTAGATTATAGAGAAGCCTTTGAAAGAGCGAGACAGATAGGACTGGACATGGTGCTTGAATATGAGAACAGGTGTGGAGTAAGCAAGGAAGAGACCGAGACTAATGTTTCAGTAAAGAGCATTTCTCCTGAGAACTGGCCTCATCCACCTCTGGAAACAAGGATCACAGTTGTAGGCATAGGCAATCCCATGATGATCATAAAGGGATGAAAAAGATTATTTCTATACTTACAGTAAACTAATCTTTTTGACCACATTAGATTGTCATCAATATAGTAGATTAACTTTTTGAGTTAAATATTTATATTTTATCTCATATTAGAGTAATTATCAAGAATAGAGAGACGTGAAAAGACTTACTATGGTCAGGCCGTGAGCAAAATGAAGATATGCGTTACTACAAAGAACAATGGTCCTGAAGCGGGAACTGACCCACATTTTGGAAGATGCTTATATTTTATGTTCGTAAATACAGACGATATGCAATATGAATTTGTGAAAAATCCTTATTCTTCTGCATCCCAAGGTGCAGGTGTACGGGCTGCACAGTACGTTGCGGACCGTGGAGCAGACGTGCTTATTTGCAGCAACCCTGGCCCAAATGCCGTATCAGTAATGGAAACTGCAGGTATACAGATAGTAAAATATCCTGAAATGAAAGCTATTGAAGCTGTACAAAAATTCCTTGAGACAAATGAAATTTAAACGGTGAAAATATGAAGATATGTGTACCATCTATGGGTGAAACTGGCCTGGAAGATCAGGTAGGACAGCATTTTGGAAAGGTTTTGAACTATATAATGTACGATACAGAGACCAGTGAAGTTTCAGTAATACCCAATACCAGTGAGCATAATGGCGGAGTAGGGCTGCCTCCTGAACTGATGTCCCAAAACGGGGTTAATGTTATGCTTTGTGGAGGTCTTGGAAGGAAAGCTGTTGCTATGTTCGAGCAGTATGGAATAGAAGTATATGTGGGAGCGCAGGGTACTATAAGGGATGCTCTGAAATCATGGGAAACAGGAAAATTACAAAAGGCGACCATGGACAATGCATGCAGTTCCCATGAACACCACGACCACCATCATAGCCACGACCATCACCACCACTAAAGTCCACATCCTCTGTGGGATGACAACAAAGTAAAAAGTACAGAGGCTTCATGAGAATAGCAGTAGCAAGTGGCAAAGGAGGTACTGGTAAGACCACAGTGTCCATTAACCTTGCATTATCCCTTGGAAATGTCCAGCTCCTTGACTGCGATGTAGAAGAGCCGAACTGCAATCTCTTCCTCAACCACGAACTTAAAAAAGTGAGAGATGTGGTGGTTCGAGTCCCTTTCATTTCTAAAGATAAGTGCGACCTCTGTATGAAATGTGTAGATATCTGTCGTTTCAACGCACTTGTTAAACTGCCCAAAAGTCTAATGTTATTTCCAAAATTATGCCATGGCTGTGGAGCATGTTCCATTGTATGCCCACAGGGTGCTATAAATGAAAAATGTAGGTCCATAGGGACCATTGAAAGGTCTGTTTCAAAGAACTGCGGCACGGAACTGTACCAGGGTCAATTGAATATCGGCGAGCCTATGGCTTCTCCTATAATCCATGCACTTAAAACACATATTGATGATACAAGAACCGTGATCATAGACTCTCCGCCAGGTACTGCATGCCCGGTCATTTCTGCCATAACTGGGGCAGATTACTGTGTGCTTGTCACTGAGCCCACTCCTTTTGGATTGCATGACCTGTCACTTGCACTGGAACTGGTAAAAGAAATGCGTATCCCACATGGAGTGGTGATCAACAGATGTGACCTAGGTGATGAAAGAGTGGACAGATATTGTGCTGAGAACAGTATCCCGGTGCTTATGAAGATACCAAATGAAATGAAAATAGCTGAATTATACTCGCAAGGTATTCCTTTCGTGCTGCAAATGCCACACTGGAAAGTAAATTTCGTTGAGATGTTCCGACAACTCCAAGAGCTGGCAGGCAGGTGTTGAAATGCCAAAACAGATAACTGTTATCAGTGGCAAAGGCGGTACTGGCAAGACAACTCTTACAGCGGCTTTTGCTTCCCTCGCGAACAAAGTCCTGATAGCAGATTGTGACGTGGATGCTGCGGATATTCACCTGATACTGGATCCAATATCGACCAGCAAACTGGATTTCTATGGTATGGAAGTAGCTTCCATCAATGAGGACAAATGTTCTGCCTGTGGCTTATGCGTGGAAAGATGCAGGTTCGCTGCTATCTCAAAAGAATTGGTGATCGATGCACATATCTGCGAAGGATGTGGTGTATGTTCGCTAATCTGTCCTGAAAATGCCATAATAATGAAGGAACACAAAGCTGGAGAAATATTCAGGTCTGCAACAAGATTTGGTCCTTTAGTCCATGCGAGGTTAGGAATAGGGGAGGAAACTGGCGGAAAACTGGTCTCGATGGTTAGAAAGGTCTCCAGTGAAATGGCTATAGAGAATGACATTGATCTTATTATTATAGACGGACCTCCCGGAACCGGATGCTCTGTAATTGCGTCAATATCTGGGGTGGACCTTGTATTCATAGTTACGGAACCAAGTGTATCGGGGATACATGATCTTGAGAGGGTACTTGAGGTCACTGCTCATTTTGGAATAAAGGCAGTTGTTTGTATCAACAAGTGCAACATCAATGAAGAAAAAACATCAGATATAGAAGAATTCTGTAAAATTAAAGGAATTGATGTAGTAGGCAAGCTTCCTCTGAGTGACATCCCCATTAAAGCAATGCTTGGAAGTCAAACAGTTATAGAATATGAAGATGGTATTTTTTCCGGAGCAGTTGGGGACATGTGGCGCAAGATAATGGCATGTGGTACATTAATGAAAAATGAAACGAAGTTTTGAGCCCAGGTATATTTGATAGGCCTTTAATAAGTGTAGACATTTGCAGACTAATTGGCTGCATGCATTTGAATGGTTTTTGTTGTGATGTTTGTTGACAATATAATTAAAATTCATTATAATTGTCAAAGCTCTTTTATGGGAGAAGCGACATAAGATTAAATGTAAGGGATAGATATGTCAAGCATCCTTAACAGAAAGGCTGGTGGATCTCACCCACTGGCAAATATGACACTGGATTACATCGAAATTCTGATTGCAGTTCTTATTTTTATATTGCTACTTTTTTCTATAGACAAGATGATAGACTTTGTCTGCTTGATAAAATCCATACTTTGTCCGAAAACTTTTTCATATGGACCATGAAAAAGTTATGATGAAGTGAAAAGATAAGATTTTTATCTTTATCTCTTCCTTACCAAAAATAGCAGTGCTGTTAATGAGATGATAGATAAAGACGCTTCAAATCCCGGGGTTGAAGGCACAGATACAGCACCCTTAGGTTCTTCACCGAAATGAAGAGCTTCAATTGCATCAATATCGGAACCTGGAGCCCTTCCAGAGATATTTGTTTCTCTGTCTTCAATTTTTACATATCTTGCCCAGCTCAATTTAGAGCCTGCAAGGTCAAATTCTGTTGTTCCTAATCCAGTACCAAGGGATACCCATGTTTGCAAGTCCTGACTGACAAAAACCTCGTACTTTTCAGGAGTGTCCATGCCATAGAAAACCTGATCTATTTCGTATACTCTCAGATCATCTCCTTCTCCATCAAGAATCAACTCATTTGCACCCATATCAACTATTACGTATCCACCGCCTAATGACATTGGTTCAACCTTTTTCATATCTACGACACCAATGATATAACTATCAAGATTGTTTATATTGGCCGCTCCTCCTAGTTTCTTATCAACCACACTGTTAGCATAGGCGCGACTATCGGTTCCAGGGGTTCTTCCATCTGCAAATACAACAATTGAAAGAGAAAGCATCAGAATTAATGATATGAATATATTAGAGATTTTTCTTTTAGACATATGACCACCCATGATTAATTAACAATATTAACACTTATCTATGTATACATAAAACTATCTCTATTTTCAAAGGATATTAGTTAGATGCATTGTTGCAGAAAGCTGCTACATACAAATAAACTGCAGACCTGGTAGCAATATTCAAGATTATAATTAGAGTTCATATCAAAAATTGACATGTTATTTGAGATTATATCAAAAATGTTAAATAAACCTTGTTTGCTATAGGAATTCATGGAATGCTTTACAGGACTGGAAATATCCCCAAAGAAGGTGGAGTACTTGAAGTTTCTTTTCAAAAAGGATGAGACTGTACGGACAACTGACATTTCCTCGGAACTTAATGTAGACCCCTCTACAACAACAAAAACTCTTGCAGATCTTGCTGCTCAGGGGTATGTGGACCATGTCCCATACAGAGGAGTACGATTGACAGAAAAAGGCAAGGAATACGCAAGATTTCTGGTCCATAGACACAACATCTTAAGCCTTCTTCTTACCCATTACGGGCTTTCTGCCAAAGAATCTTGCCATGAAGTATCCAGATTCGAAGCCTACGTATCCAGAAATGCAATTGAGAAGATATGTGCCTCCATGGGACATCCCACTGTAAGCGTATGTGGAAAAATATCGCATGGTTCATGCAGTATTGGTGAACATTCCTGAAAATTTTTTAGTATATAATATTGGTATTTATCCAAACTTTTTGGATTGATAGAACATAAGTAATGAAAAATTAGAGGTGGAGTATGAACAAAGTTATCGAAATATTAGCAATATCTGCAATATGCGCCATATTACTGTTTAGCGGATGTACTGAAAAAGCACAGGAAAACTCTGCAGAAGAAAAAACTTCGGGAGATAAAGTTTTAGTTGCGGTGACCATTGCCCCGCAGGCAGAATTTGTGGAACAGATAGGTGGAAACAAAGTTCGTACAGTTGTTATGGTTCCTGCCGGTGCAAATGCACACACATATGAACCTACTCCAAACCAACTGAAAGATCTCAGCAATGCACAAATGTATGTAAAATTAGGATCAAATATGGGGTTTGAACTTGCCTGGATGGATAAACTGCTGTCAATTAACTCTGATATGCATGTTGTTAACTCTTCCAGCGGAATAAAATTCAGGACTATGAGAGAGAATGAACAGGAATCACATGCGTATGAACATGAAGAAACTGAAGAACACGCCGAAGAAGAGCATGATCACACTGGCCCTGACCCACATGTCTGGACTTCACCTCAGAATGCAAAGATAATGGTCAAGAACATATATGAAGGATTGGTAGCTATTGATCCGAATAATAAGGCAATATATAAACAGAATTACGATGCATATGTCTCTAAACTTGATGAAGTGGATGCCAAACTAAAAGCCGCACTTGCCGGAAAAGAAGGTACGAGTTTCATTGTATACCACCCTGCATGGGGATATCTTGCAGATGACTATGGATTACATGAGATTTCAATAGAAGTGGAAGGCAAAGAGCCAAGCGCAAAGGATATGAAAAAGCTAATAGACACTGCTAAAGAAAAAAGAATAAAAGTCATCTTTGTGCAAAAGGGATTCAGCACAGCAAGCGCACAGACAATTGCTACACAAATAGGAGGAGAGGTAGTTGAGATCGATCCCCTTGCAAAAGATTATGTAGATAACATGGAAAGGGTTGCTGATGCATTTGCAAAAGGACTGGAATGAATTATGTCATGGTACTGGAGAATATTAATCTGCCAGTACACAGCAATATTTTTTGATAGTATTTATTCCAAAGGAAGAGTAAAAGATGTCTCTATTGATCTTACTTTTCCTATCAGTGTATAGTAAGCCCTGATGGAGCGCATGAATACTGGCGGCCCTTTGAGAGTTATATGGCAAAAAAGATTATCGGGTCGCACATATATCTTTGAAAAATATCAAAAGATTGGAATACCATCACCATCTCAGTAAATTGTCAGGTGGAAAGCATCTTTATTACAAGAACCTTTGTGGCCATGCTACTTGCAAAAGATTATATAGATAACATGGATAGGTTTGTTAATGCATTTGCAAAGGACTGGCATGAATGACAAATGTCGTAGAGCTTCATGATGTATGGGTAAGTTATGGTAATGTCACTGTACTGGAGGATATAAACCTCACCGTACATGATAAAGATTTTTTGGGAATCATTGGCCCTAACGGAGGAGGAAAAAGTACTCTTCTTAAAGTGATCTTGGGACTCATAACACCTGACAAAGGTATTGTAAAACTTCTTGGAGATAAGCCTGAAAAGACGCACAAGTATGTGGGATATGTACCCCAATATGCCTCCTTCAATCTTACTTTTCCCATCAGTGTATGGGAAGTTGTCCTTATGGGACGTATGAACACTATTGGCCCTTTGAGAAGATATGGCAAAAAAGATTATCACGCCGCACAGGAAGCTTTAAAAAAAGTGAAAATGCTGGAATACAAGGATCGACAGATCAGTGAATTGTCAGGTGGACAGCGTCAAAGAGTTTTTATTGCCAGATCCCTTGTGACCGACCCAAAGCTCCTCATCCTCGATGAGCCGGCAACAGGCGTAGACGCTGTAATGCAGAAAGAGTTCTATGAACTGCTGAAGGAACTTAAACAAAATATAGCTATCATAATGGTCTCTCACGATATCAGTGCTATTTCTATATACGTGGACAAAGTAGCCTGCCTTAACAGGAAATTACATTATCATAATTCCAAGGAACTAAGTCCCGAAGACCTTGATGCTTCATATGCATGTCCCGTAGAAATGCTTGCACATGGAATGCCACATAGAGTATTTAAATTACATTGAGGTCAAAAAACATGCTCGAGATCCTTCAGTACAGTTTCATGAAGAATGCTATTTTAACTGCGATACTTGCAAGCATAGCTTGTGGAATAATAGGCGTTTATGTCGTTGTGAAAAAGATATCTTCCCTTAGCGGAGGGATTACTCATGCTTCCTTTGGCGGTATCGGCCTTGGATATTTCCTTGGAACAAATCCACTGTATGGGCTTATACCCTTCAGCCTGCTTTCTGCTCTTATAATGGGACTTGTAAGTAGGCGTTCAAAAGTATCAGAAGACACTGCGACCAGTATACTCTGGTCTCTGGGCATGGCACTGGGAATTATTTTTATATACCTGACACCAGGCTATGCACCCGATTTGATGACCTATCTTTTCGGGAACATCCTTACGGTATCCACATCCGACCTGCATTTAATGTTAGGACTTGATGTCCTTATATTGATAATAGTATATGCATTCTACAAGGAGTTCATGGCAATATCATTTGATGAAGAATTTGCAACGGTAATAGGAGTTGCTGTGGAGCGTATATATCTTCTGCTTTTGTGCCTGATAGCCCTTACCATAGTGTTGCTCATCAAAGTAGTAGGTATAATCCTTATCATAGCTTTGCTTACAATGCCAGCCAGCCTGAGTGCACATTATACATATAACCTTCGCAATATGATGTATCTCTCCATCTTCTTCGGAACATTTTTCAGTATAATGGGACTGATTCTTTCCTATGCCCTGGACATTCCCTCGGGTGCAACTATAATCCTTGTTATGTCAGGAGTATATATTATACATTTAATATACGATAACATTAAAAAGAAGGTTCATGCTTAAGATGAGATACGATACCAAAAATAGTTTTATAAAACAATTAATGGATATTTGTGCTTAAATGCAGTCCCACCACTCCTATTATAATTAGTGTAAGGAACATTATTCTTAGAACAGACATTTCTTCATTGAACCCAATGAATCCTATAAGTGAGATTAATGCTACTCCCAGACCCGCCCATATAGCATAGGCAACACTTATATCTATCTTTTTAAGAGCAATAGTAAAAAAAATAAAACTGATACTATAAAACACAAAAATAAATATTGATGGTAATGTTTTTGTAAACCCTTCAGATAGTTTCATACAAGTGGTTCCGCATATCTCAAAAAGTATGGCAGCAGCAAGGTACAGATAGCTCATATCCCCTCCTGAATGCTTTTTGCATATAATTAAATTTTTATGATTTTTTGTTTT
>JACIVZ010000020.1 GCA_014361205.1 Methanomethylovorans sp.
GCAATAGATTTTGTTAATTTTCTTTGCATATGATTTTCCTCCAGGTTAACTGTGTCCAACCAGTCGGGCAGTTGGCACAAGTCCTGAATTATTTGTGAATGATTTAAATATACTTAGAGTTTAAAGCAATATTTGGGCTTTAATTTTGTAAAAAAAGATTTATTAGGGTTTTTATCAGTATAGGTTTCTTTATCCTCTTTTTTCAAGGATATCTTATTCAACAATTTTTAATGTTTTTTCATGTGTTCAAAAGATCACAAAATTGGATTTATATGAAAATAAAGTATTCATAATATTTTTTATTGTTTTTATAGGTATATAATATTTGAAAAATTATTTTACGCAATTTAAAAGCCACAATATTTAATAAACATTCCTATATGTATTTTATTTTGTAAAAAAATCATGTATAAAGCTTTTTCTTACAAAAAAACTATAAGTAACTTTATATACTTGTTATCCTGTGATTTTAGATGAAAGGTTCTCACGAATATTTATATTGTTTAAACTCACAATATGTCTGAAATTCCATTTAGTTTGAAGCCCTTCTCTATATGTTTACTCAAATTTTTAAAAATATGTATATCTTAAATTATAGGTCTGTTAATCATATGAATCATAAGATTATAGCAACTATATTCACAATAATTCTGATTACAGTCACAGCAGGCTGTGCCGATAAACCTTCTATGTTAAATAGTGGTGCAGGGTATAAAATAAGTTATAGTCTTGTTCCAGTATACCTAGGTGTACTGTCTTCACCTGATAATATTAAACCGGAACCTCATTATATCCATCCTGTTTTCAGGGATGAAAAAGAGGAATTTGATAACATCATATCACAAGCTGATAAAATTTCAAAAGAATTAGAACTGAGAGTACAGAGTCTTGATGAAGAAGGCAAAGATGTTGAAAAGCTTAAGTCTCTGCTGGATGAATACAATACTCTGATTGCCAGTGCCAAAACATACCGGGAAATTTCAGACAACATTGAACATGAGAGCTGTTCAGATCCCGGCTGTGAGGCAATGGAAAAGGAATTTTACCTTCAGTTATCCAGGAACAGTTTGAAAAAATCTAATGCGATTTTATCAGATATTTTTAATGAATTCAAAAGGATGTTGCCTGGGCATGTTGAATTAAAAGATGATTGTATACTTTCTGCAACAGGCAGTGGCAGAGTCTTGCTAGCAGGTGATTTAAGTGCAAACATCTCCATAAGGAATGGTATTCTGCACATTATAGGTCTTCCAGGAAATAAAGACTTTCCAATGGATATAATAGGAAAATATGAAATAGATAAGTCAGAAAAGGTTGATAATCGTTTATTGTATTACAAGATAATTGATGCTACAATATTAGGCATATCACCACAGAAATCAGCTTTTATAATTGAAGGAAGTGAAATCTCTATTACTGCAAAAGGTACAGGTACGGTTGATTTCTTTGGTAATGGTACTTACACCATAATATGTCAGGATGGCAGTTCAGATAAAATGCAGTGGGACATACCTAAAGTAAGAAGAACTATTAATAGCCCTAATATCTATAGTGGTATTCGATGAAGGCATTTTTGCGTAAAACCATAGTAGGTATCTTGTTTGTCATTCCTTTATTACTGACAGCAAGTGCAAGTGCTACCATTCATGGTGTAGTATACGAATGGAATACATTTAAACCTTTAGAAAATGTAATTGTGCAGGTCAACTCTACTCCATTACAATCTATGGTATGTAAATATGGAACTTATTCCTTTGAACTACCCAAAGGAAATTATAAAATCAGTGCAAGCTATTATGAAAATAATTACCTAAGTTATTACGGGGAAGATTTTGTCAATATTACGGATGAAGGCAGCTATGTGCTTGATTTATTATTATTTCCCGATTATCCTCAAAACAGATCTTCCATCAATACTTCTTTACCCTCTTCTTCTTCTTCTTCTCAAAATCAATACTTGAATGGCCAAAACGATACACTAAGCCAGAATGGTTTCATTTCCATTAATATTATTCTTACAACAATTTTAGTACTTTTGATTCTGTTTATATGGCTTAGAAATTCAACAAGCATAAATCTTAATCCATCTGCTGTAAGAAATCTTGTTAAAAAGAAAGAATTTCCAGAAGAAAAAGTAATTCAAACTTCTAAATTGGTGGAGCCCCAGCATACGATAGAAAGTTATGAAATCAACTCCACAGAATCTAATTTATCTTTAGAAGAGCCAATTGATTCAACAGAGTTGATTGTCCCAAAGCCACAAATAACGGAATCATCAACTGCAACTGAAATGCAGAAAGGACCTTTGCCCGCCGATCTTCAGGAAATACTAGATCTCATTCGTTCACAAGGAGGGCGTATGACTCAAAAAGACTTAAGGAGCAAACTCAAATATTCAGAAGGTAAAGTTAGCCTTATGCTTTTTGATCTTGAAAGAAGGGGTATTATAGAGAAGTTCAAAAGAGGTAGAGGAAATGTTATAATTCTTGTTGAAAATGATCAACAATCCTAAACCTATTCGTATTTTAAACAGCTCTTTTATCCAATAAATCCTTTATTCTGATTTTAAACACAATTAAATCTTAAAATAAAGGTTCTTGGTAATAAAATACTCTTTTAAAAGTTTCGATTCGCTAAATAATTCATATTTTATTTTCTAATCTTTAAGTATCTTTTTATTATAAAATATCATGAAAGGGTTTGCTGCCAGGAAAACCTGGTAAGTGTACCACCCAACACAGCCATCCCTCTCTCCGATGTGTTATTACACAAAGGAGATAGAACGGAGGCATCCTCTTTTCCAGTGGATGCCTCCTCTATGGAGGGAACAAAGAACAATAAAAATGAGTTATCAGAGGGATAACATGAGCAGAAAAAATGGTTTTAAGAATTATTTTGTTCTTGACAAAAATCAGTTCAATCTATTAAAATGGAATATTATAAAAACTCTTTCAAATAATGCAGAACAGCTATCATATTCTTCTCTGTCAGGTCACAATGATAAAAAATGAGGTGCTATCCTAATGTCTGAAAACATTATTGTAAATTCTGTCCAAAATAATGAGTCTTATCCTCTTATCAAACTGGATAATGTATGGAAGATCTACCAGATGGGAGAAGTGGAATTTGCTGCATTAAAAGGTGTTGACCTGCAGATATCCAAAGGGGAATTCATAGTCATACTAGGTCCCAGCGGTAGTGGGAAAAGTACTATGATGAACCTTCTTGGATGCCTGGATTTGCCAAGCAAAGGTACTGTTTTTCTTAAAGGAAAAGACATTTCCCAACTTTCAGAATCTGAACTGGCTACAATAAGAGGAAGGATGATTGGCTTTATTTTCCAGCAGTTCAACCTCATTCCTACACTGAACACCCTTGAGAATGTCATGCTTCCTCTTGAGTTTCAGAATGCAGATCCTTTCATGTCTAAAAAGAAAGCCACTGAATTATTAGATTTAGTAGGATTGTCACAGAAAGTGAATAATCTGCCCTCTCAATTATCCGGCGGTCAGAGGCAAAGAGTTGCTATTGCCAGATCCCTAGCTGCAGATCCGGATATAATTCTTGCAGATGAACCTACAGGTAACCTTGACAGTAAAACGGGGACTTATATACTCGATTTTCTTTATGAACTTCATAAAAAAGAAGGTAAGACAATCATAATTGTAACACATGATACAACACTTGTCAGATATGCTGAAAGAGTTGTTCATATAAAAGATGGAATTGTCGAATCAATCGAAGATATAAAAAACAATTAAAAAACAATTAAGGTGTTTACAGTGAATAGAATGCTATTTATTTTATTATTAATATTATCACCTGTATCAAATGTTTCAGCAGCAACTTATGTAGATTCTGCAGCCATAAACGTTGATATAATAGGTCAGGCTCCCAATCCAGCAAGACCTGGGGAAAGCTTTGAACTGACACTTAGTGTCCAGAACATTGGTAATGAAAATCTAAAGAACATAGTTGTGACTGTACAACCAGAATATCCTTTCTCCGCAATTGAAGGTGAATCCCTGAGCAAGACGATATCTTATCTTAATGCCAGACAGAATAAAAATGATGCTGCAACAGTTAAGTTCAAAGTTAAAGTAGACAGTGATGTGCCAGCAGGTACATATGAACTGAATGTTGTTACCACAGATTCCACAGGTGCAACAAAAACAACTACCTTTGATGTCGAAGTAAGAGGCAAGGAATATGCTCAGATAGTAACAATAAGTAAAGCCAGTATAGACTTTGCTACAGAGGAACAGCTCGATTTCGTGATCACAAATACTGGCAGTTCCCCTTTGAAGAATCTGAAAATATCGTGGGTAGACTCTACTGGTACAATTTTACCAGTGTATTCAGATAATACTAAATATATCAGTTATCTGGCTCCCAATGACTCAGTGACAGTGAATTATATAGTAATGGCTGATGTGAATGCCAATCCTGGTCTTTATCAGCTGGATATTACTCTTGAGGTAGAGGACTATGATTCTAATATCAGTACCATTTCAACAACAGCAGGATTATTTGTAGGCGGTGGGACTGATTTCGATGTAGCTTTCTCGGATAATTCTGATGGAGAAATATCATTCTCAATAGCTAATATCGGTAATAATGAAGCATATTCAGTAAAAGTCTCTATTCCTGAACAGGAAGGTTATACTGTATCAGGTAGTTCGTCTACTATAGTTGGAAATCTGGAAAAAGGCGATTATACCATTGCTTCATTTGACGTATCTCAACAAGGTTTAGGAAGTATACCAAACGGTGGAAACGGAGTAAAAGGTAGCAATGGAGCAATTGCATCAGCATTCCCTGCTAATACAAGCAGCAATAATGATCTTAAAGTTCTTATCGAATATACAGATTCAACAGGTCAAAGAAACAGTGTGGAAAAATATGTTAAGATTTCTCAAACTGGAGTAGCAACTGCTCAGTCAATGGGTCCTGGCAGCAGGAATCCCACCTCGTCTAATTTCAGCTATGTAATAACTATCATTCTTGTATTAACCATCGTGACATCGGTCTATGTTTTTTACTACAGGAGAAAATATGGAGAGAATCCTTCAATTATACAAAAATTTGGATCACTTAAAAAAGAAAGAAGGTAATTAAAGATGAGAAACAGCAGCTATTTCAAAATGGCCCTAACCATCCTGCTTCATAGTAAGGTCCGTAGCTGGCTCACAATTATAGGGATAGTCATAGGTGTAGGTGCTGTTGTAGGTATCATCTCACTAAGCGAAAACATGCAGAAAGACATGGAAGACAGGCTCTCTGAAATGGACCTCACGGCAATCATCATTTCTCCGGGCTCTTCAAGAGCAATGATGGCGATGGGACCCGGAGGAGGTGGCGGTGGTCCTTCATCTTCTTCAGAGGACACAAATCTAACTAAAAAGGATATCATAGCTCTCAGGTCCATAGATGGTATCAAATACATATACGGTCAGATATCAGGTCGTGAAGAAGTCTATTTCCTTGGAGAGAAGGCAGAGCTTACTATTACTGGTGTGGACCCTCAGGTCTGGCAATATGCTAGCACATCTACTGCAAAGTCAGGTAGACTGCTTGAGCCATCAGACAACTATGTTGCTGTCATCGGAAGTGGTGTGGCAGAAGATGTGTTTGATCATGAGGTAGGCCTTAATCAGGTACTGACCATCAGCGGAAAATCAGTCCGTGTGGTAGGCATATTGGAATCAGAAGGAGGCAGCACCGATAACTCTATCATAATGCCCATTGATGCTGCTGTGACTTTGATTGAAGATGCACAACCCGATGTATTCGATTCTATAATTGTAAAAGCTGAAAGTATGGAGATTGCTGAGACTGTTTCAGATGATATTAAAAATAAACTTATGATTTCGCGTCATGTTACTGAAAAAGACATTGATTTCTCTGTCAGTACGTCTGCATCTATGGTGGAAACCGCATCAGAAATGATGCAATCAATGACTTTGTTCCTGGCTGCCATAGCAGGAGTATCTTTAATAGTAGGTGCAGTGGGTATTGCCAACACGATGTTCACATCAGTAATGGAAAAAACAAGGGAGATAGGTACCATGAAAGCCATAGGTGCAACGAATAGAGACATACTTATGATCTTTATAATGAATTCTGCTCTGGTTGGATTAGTTGGTGGGATACTTGGTGTAATTGCTGGTTCTTTAATGACTTCTCTCTTCCCTCTACTGGGGATGCAGATGATGAGAAGTTCGATGTCAATAAGTCTATCTCCAAGAATAACTGTCTTCGGACTTTTCATTGCAGTGGCTGTAGGTGTGATATCAGGTGTTGTTCCTGCGTACAAAGCATCAAAAATGAGACCAGTTGATGCTTTGAGGTATGAATAAAAAAATCGATATTCAAAACCGAATTTGAGTATGAAGAGGTAATAAATTTATGGACAGAGTACTTGTATTAAGTATATTGCTTTGTGCTCTTATAATAGGTTATTTGAATGTCTTCCCTGATAACCTGCATGAACATAATCATATCAATATATCTTATGGTTCTGTTTTTGATATGCAGAACGCATCAGCTGTCAGCGGAAGAATAGTTACATCAATGGATATGAGACAAATCCCTTCAATTTATGTGCAATCTACAGGTCATCCATCAAGAATGACACCTTTTTTTAGGGATATGCACCAGTCTGCCTTTCAAAACCGTCGTCAGCAATTTGCTAACAGACCACAGTTCGCTGCTGATATGCATGAACGAGCTGTTTTTAACCGATTGCTTGAGCGCAATAATATGATTTCATATGGTGATTATTTCCAGATGTATGTAACACCTGATAATGAAACAGTACTTGAATATCTTGAGGAAAATGACCTTTATGATAAGTATGAAATATATAAAATGGCTCTCACATGGGTCTGGATTTCAGATTCACTGCTGAATGGACAGGAAGAGGCATGGTTGTATCCCGCAGTATTCCTCAGTGAAACGCCAAGTTTTTCTTCTAATCCAGTTGCTGGTTCTATAGTCAGTGATTGTGAGGAACAGGCAAACACTCTTGCTTCTCTTCTTATAGCTTCAGGTGAATACAATGAAAGTACTGTGAGAGTTGCCATAGGATATGTGAATTTTGTTGAGGGTGCTGGTGCACATGCCTGGGTAGAGGTTTATGAAGATGGAAAATGGTTCCCGCTTGATTCTACCATGGGTCTTTATTATGATGAAAGTAAAGAGCAAGTGGTTGAAGCAGATGATAGTACTGATTACTATCGTTTCACTGCAGAATCATATCCAGTAATGCAACTGTGGTATTACTATAATAACAAGTATTTCATTGATATGGTATCGAAAACAGGAAATGCACCTGATAACTGGAGAACTTTACCTTCCAGTTATATTTGATATTTTGAATGATTGACTTTATATCTCTCACGAATCCTTTATTTTAAACGAGTTCAGAACAGTAAAACAAAGGAATACATTTCTGTTTTTTTATGATTTTTTAAGCTGTGATGTATGCTTTCTGGAAAGTTTTCCAGGATATATTTAATTTTGTCACAGTGGTAAAAACTATCCCAGATATCGCAATCATTATTATGTTTTCTATATTATGTATTGGGAATGGATAGCAGAATATAAGATATTTTTCAATATATCAAATTGGGTATTGAAGATACATTTAGATGTTGTCTTCGACAATTATTTATAATTTTATAACCCTGCTTATTAGGGGGATAAGCGAAATGTCAGAACCATCGTGGGTCTTTGCTATTGATGCAGATGAACTGAAAGAAAGTGCTTTGAAGTTAGTAGAACTTAATGACAAGCCTGTACTACTGATCAGAAAAGAGGGTAAGATATATGCTTTGTCCAATAAGTGCAAGCATATGGGTTGTCCTCTTTCAGCCGGCACTCTTGAAGATCACACACTAAAGTGTTCATGTCATGGATGGAGATATGACATCAAAACCGGCGAATATCTTGGTTCAAGGGACATTTCCCTGAAAGTATATGCTAACAAGATCGAAAATGGTAAAGTGTTTGTCTATATATAATTGACTTACGGAGTCAAGCATGTCTTCATGGGCAGCTATGAAAAATAAGCTGGAAGAAGATATAGTGTACGCAGGAGATACTGAATGCTCTTACATGGTTTGCTAGCTGGAGGCAGTTTAATATCCTATATTCATAATCAGAAAGTGGATACTTATGATACTCCTTCCTATAGCCGATGATAAGATTCTGTTTTACTCTAAATCCATGGGAGGTCTGATGTCTAAAGAGAAATGGATATATGCAATTAAAGAGACGGAAATGAAAGATGGTGAAAAAAAAGCTCTGATTATAGATGGTCAGAAAATTGTATTGATAAGAAAAGGTAGGGAATTTTTCGCTCTTTCCAATAAATGTGTGCATATGGAGTGTCCGTTATCCAAAGGTGAACTTGAAGGTTATATCATCAAATGCCCATGTCATGACTGGAGATTTGATATTCGTAATGGTGAATTCCTTGATGCAAGGGAACTTAAGGTCCCTATCTATGAACTTAAAGTGTCTGATGGGAATGTATATTTAAATATAGGAGGTAGAATCCCATGAAGAAGATTATGATGTATACTTTAAGCACTTGTCCCTGGTGCAAAAAAGCTAAGAATTTTTTTTCAGAAAAAAACATTCCTTTTGAATTTATTGATTATGATAAAGCCAGCAAGGAAGAACAGGAAAAAATAAGGGAAGTGTGTTCTGCACACGGGGAAGGTGTGGCTTTTCCGTTTGTTATAATTGGTGATGATGTTGTAGTGGGTTATAATCCACAAAGATATATGAAACTGTTGGAGTCTTGAAGAGGACTCAATATGGATGTGCAGAAAAGAAAGCAAAAGCTAAGGGAGATGTTCCAGAAGGTTGTGGATCCTTTAGGGTACAAATTCAGTCCAGATGAAGAAATTGTGGATTTTCTGCTGGAACAGGAGGTTATTCTGGAAAAGGAGCATGGTCATCCTTTCTGTCCATGTCAGGGGAGGACAGGGGAAAGGGAACATGATATGAAGATAGTATGTCCATGTATACCTTTTCATAGGACTCACTTTGATGCGATGAAACGTTGTTGGTGTGGTTTGTATGTGCATAAGGACGTGGATGATCCAGAGAGTCTGATACAAATATCACTTACAGAGTTAGAAGAACTGCAAAAAGAAGGTAAAATATGATAGAGGAAAACCCTGTAATCTTAAATATCAAGAATAGGAGAAGTGTAAGGAATTACGCTGATAGATCTGTTAGTAATGAGGTTATAGAAAGCATCATCGATGCTGGTATATATGCTCCAACAGGATTTGGTATTCAGCCATGGAGATTCGTGGTTATAAAAGATAGGGATATTATGAAAAAAATATCTACTCACTGCAAACCACGTTTGTTGAAACAGCTTGAAGGAGTCAACATAGATGCTGCAGTCCAGTTTAAAGAGATGCTTAAAAAAGAAGAATTCGATATCTTCTACAATGCTCCGGTATTGATATTAGTGCTTGGGAACAAATATGCTCCCACAGCAGATTTTGATTGTGCCATGTGTGCACAGAATATGATGCTTGCAGCTCATTCCATGGGTCTTGGGAGCTGCTGGATAGGTACTGCATGTCTTGTTCAGGATGATCCTGATATGCTAAAGACTCTCAAGATACCCGAAGATTACAAAGTAGTGGCTCCGATCATCTTTGGATATGGAAATACTGTCCCGGTAGCACCGCCAAGGAATGATCCAGTCATCACATGGATATAATGTGTGATGTGGCTATAATTTTTATATTTTTAAAATATATTTTACTCATCACCCAATGACCGTTAGTTTCCATTTTTGCAGTCACAGCATCTTGCATGAAATTGCCTTAGATTCCTATTTTATTTTTGTGCGTCAGCCTTATCTTTTCTTATTTTTCTTCTGAGAATCTGCTCAACAGTCCATCCAACAGCATTGTAAAGCGGATTGACCGGCACATCCACGTAGTACTTTGCTTGCGTCCTTAGCCAGCCATGCTCTTTCCAGTAGGCATGATCTGCAGGTAAAGTCTCGGCAAGCTCTCCGTAACTCGTTTTTTGTACTCGGAAAACTATCACTTCTCTAAAACTTGGTGAACGACGTCTTTTCTTGAGGAGGGAATCATAGAATATGACAGCTGCTTTCCTTAGCTTCTGTTCCTCTGCAAGCTTTTTCCTTTTAGATTGTGGTATCGGTGGAGCAATGATTCCTACCTTCTGGACTACCTCAAACCCCCACATCCCTGCTACTACTTGCATGTGATCGAGTACGTCCTTAAGACCACCGGCTCCGGCAGTTGAGAGAAGAAGAGCTTTTTTATCGAAAAAACGTGGTCTGTGGAATATGTAGGAAAGACGGTCAATAAAGGTCTTCATCTGTGCGGAAACACCCATGCCGTAGACTGGTGTGGCAAAAATGACGCCGTCAGCATCGTGCATTTTCTGCTCGATGAGATATGCATCGTCCTTGAACGGGCAATATTCCTCTCCCTTTTCAAAACAGGAAAAACAACCACAGCAATGTGACAGGTTCACATCTTTGAGCATAAGATACTCAAATTCAACGTCACCCATTGACCGCATGACCTCTTCTATCTTCCTTACAGCCCTGTAGGTATTACCCTTACGCGGACTTCCCATAACAACCAGGATTTTCATGGCATGAACATACTCCTTGTACCTTGCAAATAGTGTAATGTCTCATAATATAATTGAAACGGTAGGGGAAATGTCACCTATTCCCTTTTTAATTCTCTGTACTCTCTTCACGTCCTTGAGCTACTTTTGCAATTTTTCCTCAAAATCCTTCTTCAGAATACCCTTCCGCACTGCTTCATCCTTTTCAATTCCTCAATTTCATTTTCGATGAGACTTTTAACAGGCTTCTCTTTCTTAAACAAAACCAATGTCTATCTATCAAAAACCGATAGTAATAAAGTCTTAATAATGCAAAGAAAAAAAGGTAAATAGCCTGCAGGACAAACTATGGAAGGCAAACATCGGATATTTGTTCTATTTGGTTTATAATCAATTCGTAGTATGATTAATTATGGTTAAATCCCACAGACCAGTATAATAAAAAAGGAAATACACTTAAAGTGCATCTCCATCAGTTTCACCAGTTCTTATCCTGATGATCTTCTCTACTGGATAGATGAATATCTTTCCATCACCGACTGCTCCGGTCTTAGCATGATTTATAATTATTTCAACTGCATCATCTGTCTTTTCTACCGGCACGACCAATTCGATTTTCACTTTTGGGAGCAAATCCACGCAATACTGCCTGCCTCTCCACTGTTGAAGCACACCCTTTTGTTTTCCTCGCCCCTTTACTTCGGTAATTGTCATGCTCTCAAATCCAGCTTCATCCAGAGCATCTTTTACTTCCTGGACCTTTGTGGGCCTTATGATTGCTTCGATCTTTCTCATCTATTTCACTCCTTTGCAAGCACAAACTCGGGATATGCCGACATACCATGTTCCTTTATGTCAAGGCCGGCTATTTCATCTTCCTCTGGTACTCTTAATCCCATGACTGCATCCAGTATCTTGAATATTATGAAAGATATACCAAAGGCCCATATTACAGCGAGTATCAGCCCAACCACCTGGATGGCGAACTGCTGGTATCCACCGTACAGTAGGCCGGCACCAGCTGCGGTGTATGCGGCATCAGCAAATATGCCATTTCCCTGACCTATTGCAAATATACCGACCGACAATATTCCCCAGGCCCCGCTGTAACCATGTACTGCGATGGCACCTACAGGATCATCTACCTTGAGTGTATATTCGTTAAACATAACACCTGCATATACTATTATACCTGCAATTAGGCCTATGACAACAGCTGCCCAGCTGGCAACGGATCCGCAGGAAGCAGTGATGGCTACAAGACCTGCCAGCATACCGTTGGCTGTAAGGGAGGGATCTGGCTTTCCGGTTTTCATCCATGTTATCAGCAGTACTATTATAGCACCTGCTCCTGCTGCCAGGAACGTGTTGGCTATTACAAGGCTAATGTAGGGATCGTTACCATCAAGGGTGCTTCCACCGTTGAAACCTACCCATCCGAATGCCAGTATAAGTGTTCCCAGGAATGCCAGAGGTAGACTATGACCTGGTATTACTACAGGCTTACCGTTGTTAAATTTGCCTATCCGGGGGCCTACAAGTAATACACCTGCAAGGGCAGAGAAACCTCCTATCATATGTACAACTGAAGATCCCGCAAAGTCATGGTATACTACACCTATTGTGTCAACTATCGGCCCACTTGTAAGGATGCCCGCACCGCTCCACACCCAGTGACCGAACACTGGGTATATCAGTCCCACCATAAATATGGTGTATACTAAATATGCCTTAAAGCTTGTCCTTTCTGCCATAGCACCTGATACTATCGTAGCACCTGTGGCAGCGAACACCATCTGGAACCACCAGCTTGTCCATATGCCATTGTCAGCCCCAGTCATGAAGAACTGATCACTACCAATCAGGCCAGCAGCGTCAGCACCATACATCAGTGCCCATCCCACTGCCCAGTAGACTACTATTCCAAGACATATAGTCATAAAGTTCTTCATGAGTATGTTTGTAGTGTTTTTTACACGGGTAAGTCCGATTTCCACTAATGAGAAACCGGCATGCATAAGGAACACTATGCCACCGCAGATTATCAGCCACACAACTGTAAGTGCTGTCTGAAGGTCGGCTATTGATTCTGAATTTTCTTCTACAGAAGCTGCAGATACCGGCAATATTAAAGTTATAATGATAATTCCTAAGGTTATCAGGAACAAGCCTGATATTCTCTGGTTACTTCTTTTCCACATCATTTCCATAAATTGTACCTCTTAGTAGGAATACGGTAGTCTAGTGTAGACTTTATTATATTTATAGTTTTCTAACATGGATTACGTTTTCCCATTAGATTCATGTAAAATTATTCATAAAAAATAAATATTTTAATTTCAAAGTAAATCAGATTAAGCATGTGGTTGTACCATTCATTAAAAGTTCATGAATTGAAAGCTACCTCCATCTTCCATATTAGACAATAATTCCATCGCCTAATGACTAAAAGTGCTTATATAACACAGTAATCATATTTTCATTTCTCATGAGAGATATCTACTATAATCAGGACTGTATAAGAGGTGCAAGAGAACATCTTCCAGACAAAAGTGTGGATCTTATAATCACCGATCCTCCATTTGCTATAAATGGGAATAGTCTCCACAAACACTATCACAGAAGAGAAGACAATGTATTTGAAGGATATGTGGAGATCAATCAGGAAGAATACCGCGATTTTTCTGATAAGTGGCTATATGAAGCCCACAGAGTACTCAAAGATACAGGTTCTATGTATGTGGTATCTGGTTGGAGCAATCTTCTTGATATATTGCTTGCTCTTGAAAAAAATAAATTTGAGCTTATTAATCATATTATATGGAAGTATAATTTCGGCGTAAGCACCCGACATAAATTCGTAACATCCCACTATCATATTCTCTACTGCAAAAAAGCAGGTACAAAAAAGGTGAAATTCAATACTTTCTGCAGATATGGGGCTACTGAAAGAAATGATGACAACAGTTCCAGACTTTACAAAGATTTAGAGGATGTATGGGTGATCAACAGGGATTTCAAGAAAGGAAGACTAAAGAATAAAAACACGCTTCCTGCAGAACTGTTAAAAAAAATGATTCTCTATTCTTCTGATGAAGGGGATTTAATCTGCGATTTTTTCTTAGGCAATTTTTCTACTGCAAAGATAGCTAAGTCTCTTAACAGGTATTCCACAGGATTTGAGATTAACAAGGATGTATACGATTATCAAATAAAGCAAATGCATAATATCAAAAGAGGTTACTTGCTTAAAGAGATATATTCCAATGAAGGTAATCCTCATATAAACCAAAGAAAACGCTGGACAGAGGAAGAATCAATTAAAGTCATTGAGCGTTACAATTCCATCAAGAGTTCAGGACTTACTGATAAAAAAACCTACCAAATACTTTCCATGGAATTTGGTAGAGGATATTTCTCGATGATGAACATCATAAAGAAACACAGAAAAAGTTAAGTTTATTATTTCAATTTTTCCATCATATTGTAGTCCATAACTGTAGATACTGGGTATGCCTTTACAGGTATTCCAGCTTCTGCAATAGCTGTGATTGCATTACTACCCACTATCACCGGTATCCCAATTTTCCCTCTTTCAATAGGCACACCAAAAATCTCTTGGCTAGTTTCGCCAATCAACAGATATCCTCCTATATCTGATTCTTTTGCAAGTTCCATAACTTCTTGTGCCTTGTCCCTCGCAGAAGCTGGTATCTGTCTAAGATTAGCAAGAAGTTTACCAGTTCCTGTTTCTATGTATTCAAGAACTGAAGTAGAATGCCTGTTAATGAATATTTTAATAGGATCTATCGAGGTTCCGCTATAACCAATAATATCTATAAAACTCAGGGGATGGTAAGATTCCATCTGCATAAGCCCTCCATACAAAGGAGTGGAAGGAATGCCATTCTTCAAGAGAATACCATCATAAGTGATACTGCAGACGTTGGCAATTGCAAATTTACCATCAGGCACGAAAATATCATCCTCTTCAGAATCCTCCTCCACTATTCTTATCCTGGGACTTATGGATATGCCAGCGTCAATAGCATATTTTAGCACATCCATTGCTTTTTCATAATCATTTTTATCAACTATCGATACATTTACTATTACATTTCCCTTCTTTTCCCGCAGATCATATGTGGTTTTGTAGACTAGTTCTTCTATTCTCGTAATAACTAAGTCCAGCCTTTCACTTATAAGTGCATCATTGAGTTCTTTCTCTCCCAGTTCTGTTATCGTGCGCCCAATATATCCATGCTTCTTGGTGAATCCTCTCTCATCCAGTATGCGAAGATGATAGCGTACTGCTCTTTCCCCAATGGCATATCCTCTGTTCTGTAATTCATCTGCTATAAGGCGTGCTCCTAAAGGTTTATCGCTCTTGCTGATTATTCGCAGTATCTCTATAAGTTTTCTTTCGACATTGGGGTCCGTCATATGTAACTCCTATTTTGTTTTGTTCATTGTAATGTAATTAATCGAATATGTATTTCATCTAAAAATGTTGTGCATCTGTTATTATTCTGTTTAAGAAGGATAAATATATGATACTATTCCATATCCTTCGAAGATGTACACTTATGTGTATTTATTAACATTCGTTACCTCTTAAAACTCAGTTACTTTATTCGGATAGTGGAAAGGTTCATATTATATGTGATTTAATTCTTAAATGGGGATTAGTGGGTAAAAGCCTGCTCCCATGAAACTGAAATGAGGTGTTAAAAGAAATGTTATTTATGGATATAAGTACTTGGGCGCCAGAGCACAGAGAGGATATTCTGAAGCACTTTAAAGAACTCAGACCACCCGCAGGTGTGCATGTAATCAATCAGTGGGTTGATCTAACAGGTGGCAGATTTTTTATTCTCTATGAAGCTGAAAGTTCAGAGGCGTATGCAGCTTTCAATCTCCCATGGTCTGATGTCTGTAAGATAGACAGTGTACCTGTAATGGAAGCAACTGAGTTCATAAAGCATATGTTAGAGCGCGGAATAAAGTTATAAATCTTAAAATATGAATTGTCAGCCACAATCTGACAAATTACTTTTTAATTAATTTTTATGTTCCGGGCAAAAGGTGTATTGTTCTCTCTGAATCGCCTACAAGAACAGTAAAATCTCCAGCAGGCAAAGAAGCAGTGTTATACATGTATGTGAAGCTTCCTTCATTGTCTGCATCTATGTACTCCACAGCTTCAAGGTAGAGAGTTACTTCTTTTTCACCTTCTTTTGCATGGCCGTGAATTGATATGTCATAGTTGCCTGAAGGTACGTTTTCCTCTGAAAAAATTGCCTCATCAGTATTGGCTTCAAATGTCCGAGTGAAATTAATAAACATCTTTACAGTAAAACTAAGATCATTAGCTTTACGTGCCTTTATAGTAAAAATATTTGGTCCATCTGGTATTTCTACCTTACTCAGATTGTATTCATACTTTCCATCTATAACAGGAACTTTTTTTTCAAAAGATACCTTAACCTTTATCTTGGCCTTGGGTTCAGTACTACCTGTAATAGTAAGGGTATCGCCAACCAGTGGTTTAGATGGGATATGTTCCCAATTTACAGTAAGATTTTTTGTATTGACATGGAGGTTACGATACCTTAGGTTATTTATAGCCTTCAACAAATCAAGAAAAAAACTCTGTGTCTTACCACTGCTCACAATCTAACCTCTCTACCTCCATATAAATGAGGGTACAAAGGAAGAGTTATTCTTTATCTTCCTTTTTAATTTCTTCATTTTCTTCTTTAACCCCACCTTTTTTCTCACCTATTAATTCGTCAAGTTTATCCTGAAGTTGCTGTATCTGATCTTTAAGAACTTTCAGATCTTCTTTTTTAACAACTTCAGCACGCTTGAAGGTTTCCTGTACCTTTGCATTGATTCTCTTTTCAAGATCCTCTTTTTGTTTCTTTTGTTCTTCAAGAACTTCTTTAACGAACTTCTTTCCTTCTTCTTTATTTAATTCCCCGCTTTCAATAAGCTCTTTTGAGAGTTCGTTGATCTTGTCTTCAGTAAGAGCCCACAGTCCAATCCCAAAAAGCCCCACTTTTCTCAGAATATTTTTCATGATTTCACCTCATTATGAGTTTTATCCTGCTAAAATAAATATCTTTGTACTATAAATGTATACTTTGTACTGAAAGTGTATGTACAAAGCGATTAATTACTCACATAGGTTTTTATTAAAAACAAAAATTTTAATTTTTTTACTATGCAAGTGTGTATTTGGAGCTAATTGTGGGAAATAATAGATTCCATTGTTCTTTCCATGTAGCTGGCTTTACTCATTTCTATCAATAGCTTAGACACCTCTACCGGATCGCCATCATTCAGCACTTTTGCATTATCTATAAGAATTGCTCGGTGGGATACTTCTTTAACAAAGTCCATATGATGGCTTACGATGATTATTGTGGTGCCGAATTTTCGGTTAATCCTTTTAAGAGCATTTGTAACATCTCTTAGTGTAACAGGGTCCAGATCACCGAAAGGTTCATCCAGCAGGAGAATTTCCGGATCAGTAGTAAGCGCAAGAGCAATATAGGCTCTTACATGTTCTCCTCCACTTATTTGATAAGGTGTTTTGTAAAGGATGTCCAGAGGGAGATCAAGTTCCTCAAATATATTTTTTGCATGATTCTTCACATCTTCAAAGGTGATTTTTGGGAAAAGTTTTGAATAAATATCAGGTGTAATTTGCATCTGATACATGATCCTCTCCTTTTCTTCTTCTCCCAGATCAGGCAACGTATACAGAATATCCAATGTTTCTTCGGATATTTTCATCTCTTTTGCTTTTTCCCGCGCATATTCCAGTGATCCCGGTCCTTTCAGACGCATCCTAAAACCCATTTGCTGACCAATGGTTGAATGTGGTGAAAGCGTGAATTCCTGATGCATAATACTTATTTTTTTTCTAAGTTCCATCCTTCTGGAATTAAAAGAAGTGATGTCAAGCCACTCTCCCTCATGGAGATAAAGTATCTTTCCGGAAGTTGGTGACATAAGTCCTTCGATCATCTTAAGAAGAGTAGTTTTACCGGCTCCGGATTGCCCTATTAATGACACTATTTCTCCTCTGTGGATATCAAGTGACAGATTTTTGAAATTCAGCACCTCGCCTACTCTGATGAGTGATAAACGTTTATTAACATTTCTCAGTTTGATTATCGTATCTTTTTTCTCAATAGGATTGATCTTAACTGGAGGTCTCATATCCCTGAGGAAATGTTTCAATACTGTTTCAGTATTTCCTTCTTCCGTTAGATGTCCATTTTCCAGAAATATGAGGCGATCAGTAATGTACATATGTAATTCTGGCAAATGGGACACTACAATTATGGGAATATTAAGTGTTTTCTTTAAGTTTTTTATAACATCAAGGATTTCCTGCTTTGTTCCAGGTCCGGTCATGGTTACCGGTTCATCTAGTAATAATAGTTTTGGTTTTGCAGCTAACTGGCGTGCGAGAATAAGTCTTTGCTTTTCTCCTCCACTAAGAGCACTGGTTACATGAAGTGCTTTGTTCTCAAGACCTACAAGCTTAAGATATTCCATTGACTCCTGGTACATTTCATCATAGAATGGAGAGTCACTTTCAGGGAGTCCTTCATGTCCCTCTCTTCTGGAATTAATCCTTCGGATAATGTTCTCTATAGCAGGTCCGTTCCATAGTCCAAAATTACGCTGCAGATGAATAGCAGTCTTCTTCATGAGTTCCTTCATATCATCCTTATCAGAATCAGGGAAGAACTGTTTCCCATCAAGCTCAATAATTCCTTCATCAAAACTTTCCACACCTCTCAGTATCCTCAAAAGTGTGCTTTTCCCACTTCCACTCTTTCCGGTTATACCCACAATCTCTCCATTATTCGCAGTAAAACTTATGCCATTAAGTACTCTTTTTTTTCCTTCCTGTGTATTGTAGTACTTTCCAAGACCTTCTACCTTGAGCATGAGATACCCTCTCTGTAAGTGGTTAAAGAAGCATAAAAAAGAAAGATTTTCTTTCAAAATATTTATTTTTTGATGGCAGATACTAATTCCCTGATTTTGGCAGTAACATCAGTCGATTCTTCTACCACAGTGCCAGTAACGATCATATCTGCACCAGAATGGACGCAGATACGCGCTGTTTCTGCATTTCTTATACCTCCACCCACTATAAGAATGTTTTTTCCAAGTACTTTCTTCACAGCGGTGATCATCTGAGGACTAGCTGGTCCATCAGCACCGGATCCAGTTTCCAGATATGTATAGTGCATGCCCAGATATTTACCTGCAAGGGAATAAGCAACAGCTATTTCTGGTTTGTTCTTTGGAATAAGCCTTGCATCTCCGACCCATCCTACAGTTCCTCCCGGTTCGATAATAATATACGCCATGGAAATAGCTTCAATACCACATTTATACACCAGGGGAGCACCTAAAGCCTGATTACCTGTAACATAGTTAAGATCGCGTGAATTAAGTAAGCTCATGAAGAATATAGCATCTGCATACGCACTTACGCCGGCAGCACTGCCTGGGAAAAGAATCGTAGGCAGGTCTGTGACTTCTTTAATCTTCAGAATGGTTTGATCCAAAACCAAGCCGGAGGCACCTGTTGAACCTCCTATCATAATGGCATCAGTTCCCCCCTCCTTTGCTGCAAGAGCCATAGCAGCAGCTTTCTCTGGAGACTGGGATGCAGGGTCTATAAGGGTGAGATGAACTGCACCCTCCCTTTCTACTATTTCGTTCAGGTACTTTTCAACCTGCATTAACCTCTTACTTCCTTGGATTTGGGACGCAGTTCCTTACTTCCACATTTTCTGCACCTGTCGGCACGTGGAGCATTGCGCGCGTTACATTTCATACATATCTTTTTGTTAAGTATTCTGTTCTCTGCTTCTGGGAATCTTGCCATGTCAATTCACCTTGATAATATGAAATAAATGATCCTAATGGTAGGCTGCTTACATGAAGTTTAATGCATATAATTGTTTTGGATAAGCTGTTCACTTAGGAGACAGCTTTTTTATTTTGTCCAATAACATCTCCCTTGCAGTTTTTGCATCAGATCTTCCAGCTGTTTTCTTCATCACCTGACCAACAAGGAAGTTCAGTGATTTTTCTTTGCCTCTTAGATAGTCCTGCAAAGCTTCCGGATTTTCTTCAAGGGTTTCATCAACTGCTTTTGTAACTATATTTTCCTCTACTTTTACAAGTCCTTTCTCTTTCACAATTGATGCAGGATCGCCTCCTTTGTCTAGAATTGTTCTTATTATTTCCACACCGCTTCTCTCTGTGATATTTCCACTGCTCACAAATCTTATAATTTCCGCCATGTCTTCAACCTTAAAGGCATCCACACTAATATCGCGATAATTCAACTCTCCTTTAAGGATATCAGCTACCCATACAGCAGCTGCTTTTGGATCTACCAGCTGAGCAACCTCTTCGTAGAAATTAGCTACCTTTATATCAGAGGTAAGAGCTTTGGCATGCATATCTGCCATCCCATACTGTGTTTTGAAGCGTTTACGCTTTGCATCCGGTAATTCAGGCAGTGTTTTAATTATTTCAGGAACTTTGTCTGCTACACGTAAAGGCACCAGGTCAGGTTCAGGGAAATAACGATAATCATGTTCTTCTTCTTTACTACGCATGGAGAGAGTGACACCTCTTAATTCATCAAAATGCCTGGTTTCAAGAACCACCTTACCCCCACGGCGCACAAAGTTCTTCTGTCGCATAATCTCGTATAGTGCTGCCTTCTCAACACCTTTATGCGAAGATATATTCTTGACTTCTACGCGTTCTCCTCCCATCACAGATATATTGGCGTCCACTCTCATAGCCCCTTCAAGATCACCATCGAAGACATCAAGGTATTCCATAATACTTCGCAGTTTGTCCAAAAAACGCCTTGCTTCTTTAGGGCTTCTCATGTCAGGCTCTGTAACAATCTCGATAAGTGCCATTCCTGAACGGTTATAATTAATAAGAGTACCCTTTGACTTCTCAATGCTTCCTATATGCATAAGTTTTCCAGGGTCTTCTTCCATATGAGCCCTCTTGATTCTTATTATGTGCTCACCGTCTTCTCCATCAATAACTACTTTTCCATTGCTTGCAATAGGGAAATCATATTGAGTTATCTGAAAACCTTTTGGAAGATCAGGATAATAATAGTTCTTCCTGTGAAACTGGGTTTGCTCAACTATTTCGCAGTTAAGGGCAAGTCCAACTTTCATAGCAAACTCCACTGCCCTTCTGTTAAGAACAGGCAGTGAGCCCGGCAATCCAAGACAAACAGGACACACATGGGTGTTGGGCTCAGAATTATGATAATCAGTGGAACATGCGCAGAATAGTTTTGTGTTGAGCTTGTTTAGCTGCACGTGAATCTCAAGCCCAATCTTTACTCCATCAGGGTTATCGTATACCATCATGCCATCTCCTGTGGTCTTCTTGTGTGATGATCGGTATTCTGCTCAAAGCTATAAGCAGCTTTCAGTATGGTAGTCTCATCGAAGTGTTTGCCTATTATTTGTAGTCCTATTGGCAGACCGTCAGTAAATCCACATGGTAAAGATATAGAAGGTACGCCAGCAAGGTTGATGGGTACAGTGTTCACATCCGCCAGGTATAATGCAAGTGGATCTTCTACCTTTTCTCCTATCCTGAAGGCAGGAGTAGGCATTGTCGGTGTCATCAGACAGTCAAATTTTTTAAATGCTATGTCAAAATCTTTCTTTACCAGAGTTCTCACTTTAAGTGCTTTTAAATAATATTTATCGTGATATCCTGCAGAGAGTGCATATGTTCCGAGGAGTATTCGGCGTTTAACCTCGGGGCCAAAACCCTCGGCACGAGTACGGGAAGCCATTACGTGCCAGTTATCTCCTTCACTCCTGTATCCATACCTTGTACCGTCAAATCTGGCAAGGTTGGAGGAGGCTTCGCTCATTGCTATAATATAGTATGCAGCAAGTGCATATGATGTGTGAGGCAATGATGTTTGCTCCCATGATGCACCCAATTCTTCAAAGAACTGTATTGCATCCCATACGGCGTTCTCCACAGCAGGATCAATACCTTCTCCGAAATATTCTTCAGGAACTCCTATCTTCATGCCTGAAACATCATCCACCAGTGCATCTTTATATACCATCTCCGTCTTCACTGAGGTGCTATCCCTTGAGTCATATCCTGCAATTATGTCCATAAGAGTTGCAATATCAGAAACGCATGTTGCAAGAGGACCAATTTGTTCCAGCGAGTTGGCATAAGAGATAAGACCATATCTTGATATTGTTCCATACGTGGGTTTTAGGCCTACAACTCCACAGAAGGCAGCAGGACATCTCACAGAGCCTCCTGTATCAGAACCTATGGAAACGGGTGCCTCTCCAGCAGCTACTACTGCAGCACTTCCGCCTGATGATCCACCTGGCACACGTTCTTTATCCCAGGGATTAAGAGTTGGACCATAAAAGCTGGATTCGGTGGATGTGCCCATGGCAAACTCATCCATGTTAGTCTTTCCAAGAATGATAGCTCCGGCATCTTTGAGCCTTTCTACAATATGTGCGTCATAGGGCGGCACATATCCTTGCAATATCTTTGACGAACATGTGGTGTATATGCCTTTAGTGGAAATATTATCCTTGATTGCTATAGGTATACCAGCAAGCGGTCCGTTATGACCCTTGTCATCTATTTCCTGGGCTTTTTCAATTGCCCCTTCACATACTGTTGTGTAAGCGTTGATCTTGCTCTTCTTTATCCTTTCAAGGTAGGATGCTGTAACCTCCTCGGCGGATTTTTCTGCTATTTTTTCCTTTATCTGTGAAATACTTGCCCATCCTGCCATGTCCATTCCTCACATGATCCTTGGGGCTAAGAAGTTTCCTTCCTGTTTTTTATCGGTGTTAGAAAGCACTTCTTCTTGTGGAAGGGACAGTCTTATTACATCATCCCTGAATACATTAACTATGTCTGCCACATGATAGGTAGGTTCCACGTTTTCAGTATTCACTTCATCCAGCTGGCTGAAGTATTCCAGAACAGCGCTAAGTTTTTCGGCATAGTCCTGTGCCTCATTTTCATGGATCTCGATGCGGGCAAGCCATCCCACATGTTCAACCTCTTCCTTTGTGATCATTGTAATTTCCTCTGAATATGAAATGTAATATCTTCTAATATATGGTACATAAGGGTTACAAAAGCGTACATCCTATATTAAAAATGTGGAAATCCTTCCAAGAGAAGTCAATCATCAGGCGACATTATCTTTTATCTAATGTTTTGATATCATTATTTATGTATATCCATCATTACTGGAGCCATACAAAAGCAAAAAATATTCCATCAACAGTAAAACTGCGATCTGTATTCTATGAATATGCACTTAATTGTAACAGGGTGCTTGACATCGGATGTGCATGTGGTGAAGTATGTAGTCAGCTTGCATCTGCTGGTTTTGATGTGATAGGGGTGGATGTTAATCAGGAAGCTTTGAAGCATGCGTTTTTATCATCAAAAGAACAGCTGTATGTAAAATCTCCTTATTATTTGAAGGCAGATGCTGAGGATCTTCCCTTTGCCAATCAAACCTTTGATATTGCCATTATGCAGGCCTTTCTGACTACCATCCCCACAAAAGATAGCCGAACCAAAATAATGCGGGAAGCATGGAGGGTACTTAAACAAGGAGGTTATCTCTATCTTGCTGATTTCGGACAGACATGGCATTCAAAGATATATCGTGAACGGTACATCAATGATCTGTCCATTACAAAAGAGGAGGGATCCATCATCGCGTATGACCAAGAGACAGGGGAAACCGCTTATATTGCTCATCACTTTACAGAAAAGGAACTTGTATTCCTGCTGGTTGAAAATGGCTTTGAGATAGAGTTTTTCAGCAGTGAGGAGTTTAGGACAAGAACGGCTAATATGGTCAATGGTTATATATTTGTAGGGAAAAAAGTCGGTAAATTCATCAATGTGTAGCTATAGCTTCCACAGGGTTCAGATTTGCAGCTCTCCGAGCAGGATATATACCTGCAGCAAGATTCAGCAGAAATACGATTATTATTATGTTCATTACATCTTTTAACTTTATAATAACAGGTATTGAACTTATACCATAAAATTCTTCAGGCAATGGAAAACTTCCGATTGCCGTTGCAATGATTGTGCCAGCAGCAACTCCAACCATGGCCCCTGCTAAGCCAAGTATTCCACTTTCAAGAAGAAATATCGTTCGAATACCTGAAGCTTCCATGCCCATAGCTCTAAGAATGCCTATCTCTTTTACTTTGCTCATAACAATCATATTTAGGGTGCTCACCACCCCAAAAGAAGCAATCAGCAGGATAAATCCCAAAGTTATTTTATTGGAACTGCTTTCGATAGCAATAGTCCTTATGATCTCGGGATTGTTTTCTGTCCATCCCTTTGCGTTATATCCAATTTTTTTAATACTTTCAGCGATTTCTCTGTCGTCGTTGAAATCCTCTATACGTAAGGAAATGCCATTAATAACATCCTGTGTGCCAAGGAAATCCTGTACAGTTTTAAGAGAACTATATGTTAGTTTTTCGTCAAGGGGTGTACCAGTAGAAAATATTCCTATTACTTTAAGAGACATAGGATTAGCATTAGGGAAAGATATTTCTACAATATCCCCAGGTTGTATCTCAAGCTTTTCTGCCAATTTAGTTCCTATAATAACTGTATTTTTGGTATGTTCCAGCTGATTAAACTCACCATTGACTATATCCTTGCTAGTCCTGGAAACAATATCTTCTGCAGATGGTATGACGCCTTTAATAAGAACATTACTGCTTTTGCCCTTAAAGCTAAAAGAAGCTTCAGCCATGAGGTAAGGTGATGCTGCTACGACTCCCTCCATGGAATTCATATCAGCGACTATATTTTTATAAAGATGGATATATTGCTCATTTTTCTGAGGTGTCACCACTACGTGGGGAAGCTGGTCCACAGTGGTGCTGTATAGTTCATGGGTAAAACCTGCCATGAAAGCCTGTGAAACCATAAGTATCATCACAGCGATACCTATAGCAGCTATTGAAAGCAAACTCTGTCTTTTTCGGGTTCTTATATGACGAAGTGCAATGAACAGTTCTAAGCGCACAGAATTTCACCAATGACTTTAATGTATTTTTCGCATAACACGATATGTTACTGCCAGAATTATTAATGCTGAAAGTCCTGAAATCCATGGAGATTCCTTATTTATATTTTGATCAGATGTAATGTTTGTTGTATTAACGGATTTTACTTTTGTTTCAATGATTCTTTCTCGGCGATCAAGGATGTCACCGTCATTCCCCACAACTTCTACTATAAGCTTATATCTGCCTTCTTCAAGTCGCTGGTCCCATATGGCTTCTATAGTTTCATCATCTCCAACCAAAAGTACAGGGGATTTCACCTCTTTTTCATCAATTAGCTGATATTCTGTACCTTCTATATGTTTTAATACTTTAAACCTGACAAAACCTTCATAAGGTACCTGCGATTTTCCTTCGATGGTTGCACTTGCACCAATATTATCTTCATAAGTTTCACTGATCATCACATCATCTTTGGCAACAAAAGGTTCAGTGAAGGCCATAGAAGCAGAAAAAGGTTTACTGAGTTTAATTTTTACTCTTCCAGAGTATTCTTTATTGTTGGAAAGAACAATGTTCCAATTCTTACTGATCTCTTGAGGTGTTGTATGCAGTCCAATTTTTTTTTCTGTTTTACTATACACTACTTCATTTCCATCCAAAAGCATGTATTCCATATCAAAAAGTACTGCTTCCACAGGTGTAATCATAATGCTGAAACCCTGTGAGTTTGCAATAAAATCATCTACCTTTATTCGAGGGATAGTCTTGCT
>JACIVZ010000021.1 GCA_014361205.1 Methanomethylovorans sp.
GTGCAAAACTAATTAAATCTTCCATATTTATTAATTTACTTAGCTATTATTTATATTTTAGTAGAATGTAGTCCTAAAGAGGGTGGGTTTATCGAAATTCTCTATATATTTTTTCAACTTAGAATTTTGATTCAAAAACTATTATACCTATTAACCTTAAATCGACATCTTATGCAAAGTAAAGCGCTAATTATTCTAATACTTCTGGCTTTTTTGATGCTTTCAGGATGCCTGGACAGATTGAAGGAGCTGGAATCTAACAATGATACTGAATATGCAGATAGCAATGTAAAATATGTTGAAATCTATATTGATGATTATGCCTTTCACCCACAGTTTGTGACTATCTCCAGAGGTGATACTGTAAGATGGACTAATAATGACTCTGTTGCATATATTATCAAAAGCAGTTCATTTCAGTCGCCTACGCTGACAAAAGGTATGACATTTACCTATACATTTTATGAGAGACGAACTTATAATTATTACTTAGCGACCCATCCCTATACTAAAAGCGGCACAATAGTTGTTGAATGAAACTATACAAGCACGTCCTCAAGGCCGGAGGAAAGTACAATTTCAATAGCTTTTTCCATTTCCTGCCTTGCAAGTGGTTTGTTAATCTCAGGATACTTGTAAGCAAGATGATGCGGAGTGTACTGAAACATCAAATTAAAACGAACATGGGGAATATGTGTTGCTACCCACTCTACTGCAGGTTTTGTACAACAATCCAGATGTCCCGGCAGAACCAGATGACGCAGAAGTATCTCGGCATTCGAGTATGCATGAGTTAAATTTTCAGTTACAACTTTCATATACTCATCAACTTTTGAATATTTTTTGGCGCAACAGTCATTGCCATATCTTAAGTCCGCAAGATATACATCTACAACACCTTCCAGTAATTCCGCTATCTCCTTTGAGTGATACATATTAGAATTCCAGATTACTGGAATGTTAACTGACAAATTGTTAATAATTTTTATAACTGTGTGAGGATGTGGAGTCGGTGTGACAAAATTCACGTTCCTTGCTCCTTGTTTGTGGCGTTTTTCGATCAATTTTGCAAGTTCAGCGGGGTCAGCAATCATACCTTTTTGCGGATGAGTAGCTATATCCCAATTCTGACAGTATACACAGGAAAAAACACATCCTGTGAAAAATATTGTGTGAGATGGCACAAGTTCAGGTTCTTCTCCTGTATGCAGGAATTCTGATGCATATCTTGATATGGCTCCTATTCTACAATATCCCTTTTGATCCCTTTTTCTGTTGACATAACACCTGCGTTCACAAAAATGGCACTTTTCAATTATCTTTTCTAATATTGCAATCTTAAGATCTATAAGTGAAGAATTTGTGATAATGGGGTAAGAATTATGTCCATCAGTATCTATTGATGTTAAAAGCTTTCTATAATCCTGGATTTTAAGTCTATGGGTATACCATAATTCGTCTAAAGAAGCAGTTTTTTCAAAAGTGACTGGAATTGAACGGGATATCCTGTATTTTGCAGGCAATTCATTTCTTTCAACTTTTTGATACCTCTGAAGGAAAAATGGCTCTTTCATAATCAATTTTAAGTAATATTTTAAGTTAAAAATCTATTCTTTTTGAACTGTAACAAATTGTATATTTCATATTATTATAACTGGTACAGATGATAAAAAAAGTAAAAACATAAATAACATGGATATTAAATGAATAAAGTGGAAAACAGAGGGGGCGTACCCCCGAAGATTTTTATTTATCACTTCTTTTTCTGCTCTTTAGCAGGTGCTGAGGATTTTACTCCCTTCTTCTGTGCATCCTTTTTTTGTTCCATCTATTTCACCTCATCAAAGAATATTTATTTATTAAAGCATAAACTGATTTTTAATGATTACTTCTTTTTCTGCTCTTTAGCAGGTGCTGAGGATTTTACTCCCTTCTTCTGTGCTTCTTTTTTCTGTTCCATTGTTTTCACCTCCGTCCGAAAGAACACCTATTGTCAGTATTCGGTGAAGAAAGCAGTTAAAACGTCTTTACAATGTTTTGCATATTGTTCTTAGCATTAACAATGTAAGGCATCAACTGACTTCATTGATTGATTAGCAACTCAATAGTTGCATTATTCAATCTGAATTATTATATATATTTAAAATATATAAAGTTAATTATTTAAAGAAAATTTTCTTTTGTTAAATTAGATTGATTTAAAGTTGTAATGAAGAAAAGAAAACATTTATATTATATTACTTATAACTATTAAAAACCATAAAGCTGGATTTCCCTTCTATATATAAAACAAATACTTCTGAGGTTGATTTATTGATAGCGAGTATAGCTATTCTAAGTGTTTGTTGCATGCAGGAATCTTATGTATCAACATCCAACAGCATTAGCAATAGAAGGAATTCAGTACCTTGTTCATGTTTTGAGCTTAGGAGTTTTTAATCATGAATGATTCCAGAATCCTCATAGTTGAAGATGAAAGGATTACTGCTCTTGATATAAAACAGAGATTAGAGGATATGGGATACAAAGTTACCGGACTTGCATCATCTGCGAAAGATGCAATTGAAATGACAGAAATAACAAAACCAGACATTGTATTGATGGATATAATGATAGAAGGTGATATGGACGGAGCGCAGGCTGCTTACCATATTCGAAAACTTTTTGGAATACCTGTGATATTCATTACTGCATATGCTGATGAGAACACCCTCAAAAAAGCAAAGCTTGCAGAGCCTTTTGGCTACATATTAAAACCTTTTGAGGATAAAGATCTCTATACTAACATAGAGATTTCACTATATAAGAATCGTATGGAACAAAAACTCAAAGAGAATGAAGCGTGGATATCGGCTACATTGAAAAACATACCAGATGCCGTTATAACCACCGATATAACAGGAAAAGTTAAAAACCTCAATCCAATGGCTGAACTCCTTACAGGATGGAAAGAATCCAATGCTGTCGGAAAACAATTAACTGAGATTTTACAGATATCATATTCTCATGGAGAAATTGTCAATGATCTTGTTCACAGGGTTCTTATAAATGGAGTTTTTAAAACTAATGAATATGAAGAACTCTTTCTATTAAAAAAAGATGCTAAAATTCCTATTTCAATTACAGGTACTTCAATCAAAAACGACAAAAACGAAGAAGTAGGTATTATTTATATCTATGCAGATATCACAGCTCAAAAGCAAGAAAAAGAAAAACTTATAAATGCAAAGCTGAATGCTGAGTCTGCAAATAATAAAAAAAGTGAGTTTCTGGCAAATATGAGCCATGAATTGCGTACTCCCCTTACCTCTATCATAGGTTTTTCGGATATTCTGCTGGAACAAACATTCGGTGAACTTAATGAAAAACAATACAAATACCTGCAGCATGTTTCATCCAGTGGAAAGCATCTGCTTGATCTTATTAATGGCATTCTTGATTTATCCAAAGTAGAAGCTGGCAAAATGCAGATGTCATATGAGTATTTTAATGTTGCAGAAGTCATAAATGATATCAATTCAGTTGTAGCTCCGCTGGCCCTGAAAAAAGGAATTTCTTTAGATATAAATATAGACCCTAAAATGCAGAACATTAAAGCTGATAGAGTCAAATTCAGACAAATCATTTACAACCTTGCAAGCAATGCAATAAAGTTTACTGATAGTGGTGGTCATGTGTGGATAGAGGGAAGAATTTCAGGAAAAATGGCTCAGTTCAAAGTGAAAGATGATGGTATTGGCATATCCAAAGCTGATCAACTAAAAATCTTCAATCCATTCACACAAATAGATTCATCAGCTGCTAACAAATATGAAGGTACAGGCCTTGGTCTGGCTTTAGTAAAAAAGTTCGTGGAATTACATGGAGGCGATGTATGGGTTGAGAGTGACGTTGGCAAAGGCTCAGTATTTTCTTTTACTATACCCTGCGAAGATAACAGTTCCTCCATAAAGTAAAATCCAAGTGAAAATTATTAGTATCCTGTTTTATATATCATCTAAAATCACCACTGATATGAACAGAAGGCTAAAAAAATAAATAATGATTAGATTTTTATACTATTAAATCGATAAAATATGTGATGAATATACTACCTTTCTGTGGATTAAATCAGTAGTGATGATGTCCCTAAAATAATAATGAGAAAGGTATTTACACAAAACATAACAGGATAATGGCTTTTTTATCGGTTGGAGAAACAATGAACATTTTAAAACCTCGTTTCACTGTACTTGTTGTAGATGACGAACCAGTAAACGTAGAACTTTTGGAAGCCTATTTACATTCTGAACATGATGTCATCACCGCTTTTAATGGTTTTGAAGCCATTGAAAGTGCCCGTAAAAATAAACCCGATCTGATACTCCTTGATATTATGATGCCTGATATCAATGGATTTGAAGTCTGCAAGATTCTAAAGGGTTCCAAAGACACAGCTCATATTCCAATTATAATGGTTACTGCACTTTCAAATCGTGATGACCGTATAAAAGCAATAGAAGCTGGTACAGATGATTTTATAACAAAACCTGTTGACAGATTATCCTTAAAGACCAGGGTAAATTCATTATTGAGACTTAAAGCACTTCAGGATGAAATATTAAGAGAAAGGGATCAGGCACAGAACTACCTGGATGTCGCAGGTGTGATCTTCCTAGTGCTAGATAATGAAAAACGTGTTAAGCTTATTAATAGGAAAGGATGCGAAATACTTGGTTACACCGAAGAAGAAGTTATTGGAAAAAACTGGGTTGATAATTTCATACCTGTACATTTAAGAGATGAAGTCAACAAATTTTTTTCAGATCTGATAGCTTCTGCTGTAGCAATTAATACTCCTGTAGAGACAGCATGCATTACCAGAGAGGGAAGCGAGAAGATCATCAGATGGAACAATGTCCCCCTTAAAGACATTTCCGGAAATGTCACAGGCACACTTAGTTCTGGAGAAGATATTACTGAAGCAAAGAAAGCAAAATCCCTTATCAACATCCAAAAAATAGCAATGGATGCTGCCACAGATGGTCTTTCCATATTTAACAAAAAAGCAGAAATCGTGTACGCAAACGAAGCATTTGCAAGAATGTATGGATATGATTCTCCTGCTGAACTTTTGGGCAAAACATGGGATATAATGTATGATCCTGTTGATCTTGAGGTATTTACAAAGCAAAACATTTCAGACTTAATGGAAAAAGGTAAGTGGTCAGGAGAAAACAGAGGTAGAAAAAAAGATGGAAATGTCTTTTTTCAGGAAATATCTCTCACTCTTCTTGAAAATGGAGGCATTGCATGTATTGTACGTGATATAACATCTCGTAAGGAAGCAGAAAGTAAATTGCAGGAATATGCACATAACCTTAAACATTCTAACGAACTTAAAGATCTGTTTATCGATATAATGAGTCATGATATTCTCAATCCAGCCGGTGTGGCCAGAGGATTTACAGAGATACTTCAAGCTACTGAAACAGATCAAGCTAAACTTCACAAACTGAGTATAATTGAAAAAAGTATTTCCAAAATTATTGATACCATAACCAGTGCTGCCAATCTTGCACGGCTTGAAAACGTTGAAGAGATCGAATTCATCGACCTCGACCTCAATTCAATGATACTTGAAGCTCTTGATGCATATAAATACGAAATAATTGCAGCTGGAATTAAAATAGAATATCATGGAAGAGGTCCATATTATGCACGGGCTAATCCAATAATCAATGGTGTTATAACTAATCTACTTTCAAATGCTCTAAAATATGGCTCTAAAGGAGGAAAAATAATAATAAAGGTTGAAGATTTTAAAGATGAATGGAAAGTTACACTCACTGATTTTGGGGATGGTATATCAGATGCTGACAAAACTTCGGTTTTTCAACGGTTTAAGAGGCTTAACGTTGGAGACATAAAAGGACATGGCCTTGGGCTTGCTATTGTGAAAAGAACAGTAGACCTCCATGGAGGAAAAGTCGGGGTAGATGATAATCCTGATGCTAAAGGCACTCAGTTTTGGTTCACAGTAAAGAAAAGTGCATCAATTTCCGACTAACATTATTTTCTCATCCAATTATTAAGTAATACATCTTCCGAATACGCCCGCAGAATCTCAGCAACACTCCAGGCCTGAGACACACATCCTCGGGGCAAGTGAGGTTCATCACCATCAAAAATTTCTGAAATACTGCCTATACCAGCTTCTGACAGATGAGGTATAAAACCATCAAGCAGTTCCTTTGCGTATTGCCTACTCCTTTGAGAGTGCCCATTTATTTTACAGTAAGCAGAAACAAAAGGCCCTATCAGCCATGGCCACACAGTCCCGTTATGGTAGGCCAGATCTCTTTGAATGGTGTTACCTTCATATCTGCCTTTATAAGCGGTTTCATATGGTGCAAGGGTTCTTAAACCTCTGGGAGTAAGTAAATTCTGTTGCACTTTTCTTACAATACTTTTTTCTTTTATATGATCAAGCATGCAGTAAGGAAGTGATACAGCCAATATCTGATTAGGTCTTAAGGATGGATCTTTGTACTCCATTGCCGGTGTTTCATGAACAATGTAGTCATAAAGATAACCTTGTTCATCATTCCAGAAGACATCTTCAAAGTTTTCACGTACCTTTTCAGCAGTCTCTGAAAAATCAGCCTCATCTACCTCAATTTTTGTAGCTATCTCTGAAGCGATCACAAGAGCATTGTACCATAATGCATTGATCTCACATGCTTTGCCTTTGCGGGGTGTGATTGCCACATCACCCACTTTGGCATCCATCCATGTAAGCTGACCATCGTGGCATATCAGGTAATCTGTATCCATTTTGATACCAAATTTTGTTCCTTTTGAGTAGTTTAGAATAATTTCATTTACTGTTGACCACATTTTTTTTACGGTAGATATGTCATCAGTGTATTCCATATACTTCCACAAGGCATTAATGAACCACAGAGATGCATCCACAGTATTGTAGGCATAATCCTCTGTGCTATGATCCGGAAATCTATTAGGTATAAGACCATGTCTGCAATTTTGTGCAAATGTAGACAATATACTTGCGGCTAATTTGTACCTGCCGTTTACAAGTGTAAGTCCAGGTAATGAGATCATAGCATCCCGTCCCCAGTCAGCAAACCATGGATAACCTGCAATAATTGAATGCATTCCACTTGACTGGCGCCATACAATGAAAGTATCTGCAGTGATAGCTAGTTTTGATGGAAGTATTCCTCCAAATTTCTGTCCCTGACAAACTGTTGAAATACGCTTTTTTTCAGCTTCATATACTCCCGAGATGGTAGCCAACGAAACTTCACTTACTTTTTCTGTAGAAGCAACAATGAATACATCATTGTTTCCCTTTACAAGTTCCATTTCAAAGTAACCAGGATGGAAACAATCCTCATGGAAATCATAACCTCTTTCCCTTTCAACAGGATATTCAAAATTATAATACCAGTCCCATTTCTGGATATAAGCAGCGTTTGAAAGCAGATGAAGTCTTATGTTTCTGTTTTCTGGTTTATTAAGATTAAGAATTGTACCGTATCTGGAAGGTTCTTGGGAGATATTATCATGTTTTTGTGTCAATTTATGAAAATCCCTAAGACTTACAAGGGGATGTATACGAATAAGAGAGTTTTCTTGCTCGGCCGGAACATGAATACTATATCTTACAAAAACATTGTTCTTTCCATGCTCCATGAAAACTATCTTTTGAATCACTATTCCATTGACTTCATATTTCCATAATGGTGCCGGACCATCAACGAATTCTTTTATATACTGAAAACCCTGAGGATAAATAACTCCTGGATATCTATGACATGCAAGTTCATGAATAACATTGTTAGTAAATATCTGCTCGTCAAGAGCCGATAAAAGCACAGTTCTGTCAACTGGTGGCTCCATAGATGCCACAAGCAGCCCATGATATTTTCTTGTATTCATAAAGGCCAGCGTAGATGAAGCATATCCTCCTAAGCCATTAGTTATCAACCATTCTTTCTGGCATAGTTCACTGAATTTATCCTTCCCTGAATCGAATATAATTTGATTATATTCTTTCATTCCCTTTTTCCTCCGAGAATGTTTCAAGAAGAAGTATGTTATCTATCATCAGAGCGCAACTCCAGCCCAAGGGAATAGCCCAAGCAGGATGCCCTTTGTGCTTATCTACCTGTTCAGGAAGCATGCCTGTACTGGTAGTGCCCTTCAATGCCCATTTTATATAGTTCAGAGAACTCTGTAACAGCTTTGATATATCTTTTTCATTATCATGTTCTTTGCGAAGCGAGTCTGCAAGGGTAAGCATTGCTTTAGATAGCCATAAAGTAGTTACTATCCAGGGATTGCCTTCAATATACCGGTCATTTTCATATCTTTTTATTCCATGATAACCATTGACCTTAACACTAAGCCTGTTTACTATGTAATCTATCATTGAGTATATCATCTTTCTTTCTTTGGGGTCATCTGGTGAAAGCATATTAAATGGTGTAAATGTGCCAATAATGCTTGCATCAACTGTGTAATCTAATTTTCCATCAGCAAGGCATTTTGCGAAATATCCTTCTTCCAGCCACATTTTTTCAATAGTTGTGTTTTTTACAAATTCTGCTCTTTCAAGCCAGCGTGATGCAAGACCTGGTTCACTGTAAGCCTTTGCCAAACTGGCGGCACCTTTTAGACCAGCAAATATAGCAGCAGACGTATAGGCAAAAGATCCTGCATATGATTCCCATAGATCCAAACAGGAATCATGTAGACCATAAATCGTACGTTTCATGAGATACTCTGCACCTGTAAGCACAGTAATCCACATATTTTCCAGAAATTCAGCTTTTTCCAGTCCCTTCAAACTTTTATAAAAAATATAGATAGCATGAAGTGTAGCTCCAGTCTCATCTATTTGAGTAGAGTTGTCAAAATTCCCCCATGAAGGAGCTGTGTTACCATCAAGCCAGTATCGCTGAAACCATGAACCATCGGAAAGCTGTGTGCGTCTACACCAATCAAAAAACTTTTCACAATATTCCGGATAACCTGCATTAAGCAAAGCTATTGCCACCTCTGCTACATCTCTGTTCCAGCAGTATCCATAACCTCCACACATCTCAAAATCATGATCAAATTCAGGTGCAGCCACAAAAGACCCATGTTTTGGATCATTAAGAAGGTCAAGAGTAAGAAGACAGCGATTAAAAGCCTCTATTATCTGTTGTTTTGTTTCAGGCATATCATCAAGAAAAGATAGTTTAACAATATTCTTTCTTGAAAGCCGATTTATCCAATGTTGCCTTGAATTCTCAAGCATGTTAGCTACCGGCTCATGAACGATTTCAAGCATCATTTTGTATAATTGCGTTCTTTTAGGTGCGGCCCCTATGAATATTACTATCTCTCTTGATTGACCAGCCTTAAGTTTAAGCTCCCAGCCTACAACTGTGTTAAGATAACCAATATCTTCCTTATTGTTGTGCAGACGACCATCTTCCATGTCATAACGGGCATTGGTCCACCATATTGTGTCCATAGCTTTGCCAACCTGCCACTGCTCAAAAGAAGGGGTGGCAATTATACCTATATAGTTATCCTGCCAGTATTGAGCAAGCAGGCGTACATCTGAATCACAAAAAGCCGAATTTTTCTTATGCATTTCCCCTACACACAAATTAGAATAATAGAAGAATGTGCCATTAATATCTCTTTCAGTAGAAATTGTATATTTACGTACCATTACAGGTGCTGTTTGATGTGCAAAATCCTGAATATTTAGCTTTATACCTGTACCATGTATGAGTTCTGTGATGACGATATTTGTATCTTCAAGATAATGCTGAGTGGAATACCATTCATGATTATTAGTCCAGATAAGTCTATTATCAATCTGCAGGCAGGCAAGTGATTCTTCTACATGCTGAGCATAATCGCGTCGTGGATAGAAAAAACCAAATATTTCACCTTTCTTGCCCATCGTGACAAGAATTTTATCATTGCCAAGTATTACATTAGGTTGTTTTATCACCGCATCTCCTCTTTCATAATATGTTCCAGTTTTACATCGTCAGGTACCGGAGATACAATATGTTCACAAACTGTATTCCCTGTACTTTTACAACTTACTTCACGCACCTGAAAGGTGTATCCCATTATTTCAGTCATATAACCTGCAATGAAGCCACTCATATAACCGCATACTGGAAGATCACTGGAACCGTAAGCATCTGCAATGAAAGAGTCTCTTACTATAACCTTACCGTTACAGGTAAACCTGTCGAAATCCATTTCCAATTTCCCCCACCCGGATGCAAGGAAAAGTTCTCTCAGTATATCCATAAAATTGCTTTTATCTACTTTTATTATAGACATAACGTATTTTGCAGCACCACGCCCTCCTTTAAGACCACTAAGCAGAAGTAAACCATCGGGCTGAATAACATTTTCCCGTATTATTTTAAGAATATTAACAAAGGTTTTTGACCTGGCTATCACAGCCCTTTCTCCCAAAAAATTTAACGGGAAGTCTATTGTCTGTATCATGCGATTTCTTGATACTCCTGAATCTATTTCGGTGACACCCTGAATGCTATTAAGTTTTTTATTAATGGCATCTATCTGATTTTCTTCCTTTATCTCGGTGAAAAGAACATATTTTCCCTTTCCATCAGGTTCTGTATTGTCAAGATATGCAAACTTTAATTTCACACCCATTTCATTGAATGTTGAATTTATATTTGCTTCAGCTCCTATATCAGTTTGATATGTGATACTGAACCACACCACAAGAGCCTTCTCATCACCTCTGGAAAACATATAAAGATCTCTTACCATACTAAATCACTTCTTGAAACAATGAGAACAGAAGGTCAAATGTTTTCATTCATACCACGCAATTTCTTAAAGACCATGGATTTGAAGTCAATAAGAACCCCCATGTAATTTATTGCAGCATCGAAAGGTGATGAATGAATGCTGAAATATGAATGTACATCACCATCCCCAAGCCATTTAGTGCACATGTAGTAAAAGTGATCTGAAGTAAGCAGATGTTTCCAGATTCTAATAATTTCCATATCGTTTGTTCTGCGCACATATGGAGCCAACATCTTTACATCTTCAAAACATCTTCTTTGCATATCATTGCCAAGCCATGCACTTGTATCACGTTCATTGTCTGCCCAAGATATTGTGGAAAAATCTCCAACATCAATTTCACCGACTGGATCGTACCTGCTTATGACTTCAGAAGGAGTTCGGAAAGTCAACTTTCTATCCATTACTTCTGCGGGTAAAGCCCTTAAGAATTTGAATATACCTGTCTCTTCCCATTGATGCTCTCCAAAAGTTTCATAATCCATAAAAATATTTATTGTTTCCCCGGGAGTAAGCGAAGCCCAACTCGCCCATTTATCAGCAGTAAGAGGGTACTCAGACCACCATCTTGAAGAAAATCTGTAGCCTATGTCATCGCTTAGTTTATAATTGCGCAGCAATACCCTTATATTTGAATCCTTAGCCCTGTATACATAGTTAGGTGATCTGTCTCCCAGTAGACGTTCAGTTCCTTCGGTAAGTATTGCTTTATATCCCAATTCTTCAACTGTTGCAGCTAAGCTGTTATTATAAAGTAGCTCAGTGTTACGGAATACCTGAGGTTTAACCCCTAGCATTTCCTTCATATTGTTCTGATGTTCATATATCTGTTCTTTAAATTCCTCCCTGTCATCAAACAAACCTGCCAGTGAGTGATAATTAGTCTCTTCGAGAAATTCCACACATCCTGTCTGTGCCATCTGTCTGAAAGTTTCAAGTACTTCTTTACCCCATTTCTCACATTGACTTAGCAAAGTTCCAGTGACTGAGAGACTTATTTTAAACTTCCCTTTATGTTCGTCAATAAGATCAAGTATTGTTTTGTTGGCCGGTAAGTAACATTTACGAGAAACTTTTTCAAAAATATCTCTATTGGCCCTATTATCGAAATAACGATCAAAACCTGTGTGTTCATCTGGCCAGAACCATTTCAACCTATATGGTTGATGGACTTCAAAGTAAAAACAGACTGATCTCATGTTCACCCCTCCCAAATCGCTCTTCTGAAATCTGATAAAATAGATAAATTATTCACTGCCCTTTCATATCCAGTAATATTGGTTGTATTCATATCCAGAAAGATATCACTTTGCTGAAGATAGCCGAAAATTCTTTGCATTTCAACACTGTCAAGAAAATCATTATTTTCTGCCAATTCCTGTGCTATAATTTCCAATTGCTTTAAGTACAGATGTTGTGCATGATTACCAACCAGACTATCCATGCCATAGCGAGCTGCAGATTCTGTTTTCAGTGTTTCAAGCTTTGTTGTATCAAATCTTTTTACAGCCTCTTCTGGTCTTATCATACTAATCCCTCTTTCTTCCAGACTTAACGGCAAATCTGACAGAAATTGAAACATACCTCCTGCTTTGCTTTCATTCCAGGAAACCGAACCATAATCTATATAAAGAGTAATAATATCCCCTTCTATACATTCTATCCAAGAAGAAAACTTATCTGCCATCAATGGATAACCTGCCCATGACCTGTCAGAGAAGCGTTTACTTATATCCTCACTCAGGTCTATGTGCCTTAAAAGAAGAGGAATATCATCGGCATACACATTAACAGGCACTTTTGACTCAAGAAGATTCGAAGAGCCTTCTGCAATCATACATTTAAAACCAAGCTTTTTAAGAACTCCCATAAAATTTTTTGATACGAGCAACTCAGGATTCACAAAAGTTGACGGTACTATTCCAAAAAGTTCGGAAATCTTCTCCATATGTTTCCATACTTGCTCTTTAAAAGTGGTAAGATCTGGATAAAGAGAACTTAGAGAATGATAATAAGTAGATGCTGCAAAATCTATATTACTGCTATCAGCTAAATCTTGGAAAGAATCTAATACTTTTCCATCCCATGAACACTGATCCAGAAAGGTGCCTGAAAGATTGAGGGTGTAAGTAGCTCCATTATTTATGGATTTTTCCAGTACTTTGTTAGTTCTTTCTATATTTGCTGCCATCCGCTGAAAATCTGTGAATATCCTCTCTTGATCAAAATAAATAGAAATTTCAGGTTTACGATAACCTTCTGCAGGCCAGTACCATTTCAGATGATAAGGCAAATGCAATTCCAAACACACACAAACCGATTGCATAATTAGATATACCCCCTCACATTATTTTAGTCTATTGCATTTTTATACTTTAAACAATACTATATATTCAAAATAAACAAATAAGTAACGATATGGTTTTATCGGTACAGGTCAATCAAACTTTTGCAGAATTACTCAGTGGGGCTCAATCAATGTTTGAAAAGAAATGGTTAGTAATAGCAGGAGAAGAAGCAGGTCCAAAGTCTAACAAGATGGGTGGTATCTGGAATGTAATAGATGCAGAAGCTGTAACTCTTGCTGCGCTGATGAGTTCAAAAGCCACTAAAGATGAGATATTGCCAGGTATTATTATTGCGGGTCCCTATTATCCTCATTCAGGCACTGATTGGAATAAAAGTCTCAATCGTGTAACAGACATGAGTGGTCTTGAAACTTATAACGAAGATGATGAGGTCTCAGAAGCCATTAAAGCTATGAAATCAAAAGGTATGGAGATAATTAGTGGAGTACGCTATTACAAAGGAATACCAATCATATATTTAATGTTCAAAACAAATGATTTTTGCAGAATAATGTCCGAATATGCAGGCAGAATTATGTGTCTTTCCGATAAGGTAAAAGCTGAAGCTTTTTCATTTGTAGGGCTTGATTCGCTTAAGTATGAAAATATGGCTAATGGACACGAATATACACATTATCTAAACCTATCATATGCAATTTCTGAGTTCATAAGGGAACTTGTGACAATAAAAGCTCAACGTGCAAAGAATTTCACAGATAAAGCCATATCAGAGTTTGTTACTTCTCTTATGCCCAGCATGCATGTATACCTACATTGCCATGAATTTGGTGTATTTTATACGTTAGCACGTCTTAAAAAATTAGGTCTGTCAGTAAATTCATTGGCTACATATCATGCAACACTGCCTGGCAGAGCTTCAGGACATAAATCTTTGGAAAAGATAAGAAATAACGATAGTAGCTGGGATCCAAAAGTTCCTGAGAATATGGCTAGGCTTGAATCTCTATCAGCATACGCTGATGTTGTAACTGCAGTCGGCGAATCTACGCGTAAGGAAGTTAAATTATTCTATGGAATAGATGCAATAGTTGTACGCAATGGTATTGATGATAATGGAATGAGTATTTCACTTGAAAAAAAGAAAAAATGTCGTGGAAAAATACAGACTTTTCTCTCAGAAAATATTCAGAAAATATATGGAGGTATTCCAATCCCTCCTCAAAGGATACTCCCAATTTTCTCCATATCACGTATTGAGATAGAAAACAAAGGTTATCCGGATTTACTGGATGCTCTCATGTTGCTGGATAGAATGGTGAAGTTGCAGATAACCGCAGGTCAACAGGATGAAGATATCCGGGTAATATGCTTTATTATTGCAGCACATGGTCCTAAATCAAATGTGCCTGATGGTTTTCCCATTAATCTTCCAGACGAGATATTACTTGGTGAAGAAATTAGACTTCAAAAAATGATCAAGGAAAGACAACTAGAACCTGCCCAGCTTATTACAGGAAGAAGGCACGTATCAGCAGTACTTTATCCACAGTGGGTATCAAGCCATGATGGTGGACTTAATATGAATACAGACGAATTGATGGCAGGTTGCATTGCAGGCATCTTTCCATCAAGATATGAACCTTTCTTGCTCACTGGCCTTGAAGCAGGAAAAGAAGCTACACCCAGTATAGTCAGTAAGGTATGTGGTTTCAGTGATGCGCTTGCAAGTATCAAGCGGCTTGTAATGGGTATGGGGGGAGTCATAGTTGTAGATAACATTGATTTACCTCATAATGAGACCATAGTTGATTATGCACTTGCCATGGATTATTTCTTGGATACCTACATTGATGACAAGGTAAAGTATAGTTTGCTATGCCAAGAAGCTAACCTGCTTGCAAAGGAGATGAATTGGATAGGTCCTACAAAAGAATACTATGAGCTTCTCACAGGTGTAAGCTTAGTAAAGGAAGAGGAAGAAAATGCTTCTGAATGATTTTAGAGGGCCTTCTGTCATATAAATCAGGAGAAATATAAGTGTCTGAGATAAGAAAACACTATTTCCTTGAAGAATACTGTATAATAGCGGCAGGTAGGGGAAAAAGACCTTCTGATTTTTCTTCTTCACCTGAATTTCAAAATGCTGCCAGCTGTGTATTTTGTGCTGGAAAAGAAGACAAAACACCAAGAGCCATGGCAGTATATAAAAATGGAAGGATACTGCAGGATAGCATATCCAAACTGATTAGAGAGTGGCAGATTCGCTGCATACCTAATTTATATCCTGCTCTCAGTCCCGGAGGAGCTGATACTCCTTATCAGTCTGGCTATGGATTTCATGAAGTGATAATTGAAACACCCCAACACGAAAAGAAACTAACCGATTTTACAGATGAAGAAATAGTTCTACTCATGAAAGCCTATAGGGACCGTGTAATGTATTATTGGAAACAACCACAGATACAGTTCGTTTCACTTTTTAAGAATTGGGGAAAACAGGCTGGAGCATCCCTTGAACATACACATTCCCAGCTTATAGCACTTCCTTTGATTCCACCTTCGATAAAAAAAGAATTAGATGTTATCCATGAAAAAAGCAAATGTCCCTATTGTGAGATTGTTAAGATTGAATCTTCAAATGAGCGTTCTGTTTATGAAAATAAACATTTCATAGCATTTACTCCTTATTGTTCAAAGGTACCTTTTGAAATATGGATTCTTCCCAGGGAGCATGTCAGCCATTTTGGCGGCATGTCTGAAAGGATGTTATATTCTTTGGGTGCTGCTATCATCTATGTGCTTTCCAGGATAGAAGCGCTACTGGCATTTCCTGCTTATAATTACATGTTTTTTCAGCTATTACAGGATGATGCATACCATTTTAACCTCAGGATACAACCAGTGACAAGCAAAATGGCGGGGTTTGAGAAGAATACTGAAATCTTTATAAATACTATGCCTCCAGAAAAAGCTGCGTACTATTTGAACAATGAAATTTCAGGACTGAATGTGCATTGAATTTTGAAAGGTGGGGTATACAAATTGAAAAAATTAAGAATTGGTATGTTTTCATGGGAAAGCTTGTATTCCGTAAAAGTAGGAGGAATAGCTCCCCATGTTTCAGAACTATCTGAAGTTCTTGCTTCCAAAGGACATGAAGTGCATATATTCACCCGCAATCGTGGACTAGAACCCCATGCATTCATAAATGGTGTTCATTACCATCGTGTAGACCATGACCAGTCTGGAGGTGTGGTAAATCAGATGGACAGAATGTGTGATTCCATGTATTGGATGTTTCTTGAGATGGTAGATCGTTTTGGGCCGTTTGATATACTTCATGGCCATGACTGGCATCCTGTCAATGTGCTATGCAAGATAAAAGCTGAAAAAGGACTGCCATTCTTGATTACATATCATAGTACTGAATGGGGACGCAACGGCAATGTGCACGGAGATTGGTGGGAAGCTAAAACCATTGCCTACAGAGAATGGCTGGCAGGTTATGAGGCTTCTGAGGTCATTATTACTTCCGAGGTTCTGAAGAAAGAAGTGCAGTTCCTATATAATATTCCTGATTACAAGATATCGCTGGTTCCTAATGGAATTTTTCTGAATAAAATACGGAAAGATATAGATCCGGGGGAAGTAAAGAAACGATATGGTATTCATCCACTTGCACCTGTCGTTTTGTTTGTAGGACGCATGAGCTATCAGAAAGGACCAGATCTGCTCGTTAAAGCTATAGGAAATGTACTCTCTCATCGCTGGGATGCACAGTTTGTTTTCATAGGCGAGGGAGAGCTGAGAGCCCATTGTGAATATCTGGCAAATTCAATGGGCATCAAACATGTAGCCCATTTCCTGGGATATGCATCTGATGAGGTTTCAAGAGACTGGTATAATGCTGCAGATATAGTTTGTGTTCCCAGTCGTAATGAACCTTTTGGAATTGTTGTGCTTGAAGCATGGGATGCAGGTAAAACTGTTGTGGCTACTGATGCCGTAAAGCTCATAGAAAACTTCAAAAACGGCGTTACGGTGTATCAAAATCCTGAATCTATTGCATGGGGAATAAATTATGTATTAGATGGTCTGGGTAAGGCTGGCTTTGGTGAGGAAGGCCGCAGGCTCATTGAAGAAGTATATAACTGGAATGAAGTGGCAAATTCCACACTGAAGGTGTATGGCAGAATAGTTGATTTATAGGATTATGCAGATGGAATTCATGCAGAAGAATTTATTCGATTTTTCTTTTCACCGATGGACCTCTATAAACTTTTTTTTCATAATTTCCATATCCTCTGTGTTTCGCCCTGCCTTTCAGTTTCAATTGTTTTTCTAAAAGCTCTTCCACCTCTTCCCATTCTGTCTGTTCTGATGTCAATTTATTCCTCATATTACTTTGATAAAGGGGTTATGATGTATGAATTCCACATCCAATCCAAGCATATCTGCCAGACGGGGACATAGCTCTTCCATGCCAGGATTCTCTGTAGCGTAATGAGTAGCATCAATCAGTGAAATATCTCCACGGGAACGTATCACATCATGTCTCATTTCAGAAGAAACTACAGCTTCTGCACCAAGCTCTTTGGCAATTTTAAGATATTCATTATGAAAACCACTTCCTCCGATAACCATCACTCTTTTTATATCGTCTCTTTCACCTACATACTGAACATGAGTGTTTAAAGATTTTGCCACATGGTTTGCCAAGGTTTCTGTAGAACATACAGGCAACTCTCCTATCCTTCCAATGTCTGCTTCTTGAACATTACTAAGTCCCAGCCTTTTTGCAAGCACATCATTTATTCCTCCCTTAGCTCTGTCAAAGTTTGTATGCATGGAATATAGTGAAATCTTCTTGTCTAAGGCTATTTGTAAACTACAGGCAAGGTTTTTGGAAATGGACATAATTGGATTAAAAATCAGAGGATGATGCGTGATTAAGAGATCTGCATTAACCTCTGAAGCTCTATTAAGCACATAATCCGTTGGGTCTAAAGCTACTGCAATTTTTTTAATATCATTGTCAAGATCAAGGTTAAGACCTATTTTTCCTTTATCAAAATCAGAAGCAAGCTCAGGCGGAGCAATTTTTTCCAGAACCGGTATAATCTTAGAGAGATGCATAAAAAGCCTTTGTTTTCAATTCATAAGAAACTATCGCAATAGAAACGAGTGATTTTTCTGTTTTTTTATGCATATAAGTTACTACCAAGAATTAATATAGAATGATTAAAATATAAGTAACTATATTAATAATACGAGGTTTAATTATGAGAATAGAAAGTGGGATAGATGGCTTGGATGAAATAATACAAGGGGGTCTACTCCCTGAACGTGTTTATCTTTTAAGCGGCCCTCCCGGAGGCGGGAAAACCACTTTTGGTGTGCAATTCCTTGTAAAAGGAGCCTTGCAGGGCGATGTCGGGCTTTATGTTACTTTACTTGAGTGCCCTCAGAACATCATAAGTGATATGGCAAACTATTCTCTTAACGTTATACCACTGATAAAATTAAAGAAACTTTTATTTGCAGACTTGGGTCCACGTATGGAATATGGTTATATAGACGAACTAAAAGACATAATTCATCCTCATGAAGGAATTGAAGGCTTTTCAAATGAGCATGAAGCTCCATCGCCTGCAATAGTATTTAAAGAAATTGCAGCCTACGTGGCCGAATATAATGTCAAAAGACTGGTTATAGATTCCATGTCAGCCATACGTTTTGCAACTAAGGACCCTGCACTTCAGGAAAAAGAAATGACTAGATTCATAAGAAATCTCAAAAAGTTGGGCTGTACCACCCTTATAATAGGTGAGCTTACCGATCCCACAGCGTATAATGCCGAGCATTTTGCATGTCATGGAGTAATATTCTTGCACAATTTCCTATATGAAAAACAGATGACACGTGCTGTCCAGATTATCAAGATGCGGGGTACAAAACATGATTGTGATATGCATAAAGTTCAATTTACTGAACGAGGTCTGCAGGTAGAAGGTCTTCTCGAATGAGGAAGTGATGCAAACGTGCGATTGTTTAAGAAAGGGGAAACGAAAAGAAAGCTCAGTGATTCGGAAAAAGCTGAACTTGCAAAAAGAGCATATGAACTTGGCTTTGAAGTTGGTTATTATAAACACTCTGAACTTGGCTGGGTTAGTGAGCGATATAGTGCACTGGAATCTGTGGCAAAAGATGCAGGTCTTCTGGAACTGGTGAGTGAAAATTACAGGATGGGAAAGGAGGCAGGAACCAAGGACAGGGAACGTGATATAAAACTTGGGGTGAGCAAGAAAGAACAAATAAGGAAAAAACATGCTTTTGAAGCTCTCTCTTTCATTCGCTCAGAGGAAAAGGATTTTATTCATTTGAAATCTGGTTTTTCACCTTTTCAGGAAAAAAACGAGAATGTTATGAGTATGCTTCAGCATCCCAGCGTGACTGATTTACCTTCTCTTGTCGAAATTTCCAGATCATTGGAAAGACCTCAAATGTTAAATGGCTTTAAACTGCTTATTCCAAAAGAATAAAACTATTGAATACCATTCTATTAAAAGCAGACTAAGAATCGTCTTGCAGAGACAATATACAACACATCAGAATTAATTTGAATACATTAATTAAGCAAACTACTTAAATTCTAATAATACAATCTTTTCGCACATATGGACAGGAATAATCCATGATCTTCGAGAATAAAGATTCAGATGCGGTTCATAGCACTAAAGAAGATGATAAAGAGATCTCTTTTATACCTGCTTCTATGAAGCTGCATGAGTCTGTTCTTGAAATATTGCATGCATACATGGATGCAATTCCTTCCATGCTACTTATTCTGAATAGTAATCAGGTAGTCTCTTTTGCAAATGAACATCTATATAAAACGTTGGGATACACAGAAAATGATCTAATTGGACATGCATGGTATGAGAGACTAATATCTTTTGATAAGAGATATGAAGCCAGTGAATTATATACTAAAGTTGAAGAAATAAAATCTCATCCTGAAATAGAATTACTGATATTGGATAAGCAGGGAAAGGAATATCCTGCAATCTCCAGAGCAGGATATATTTATGATCGGAAAGGGAATATTTCCAAAATAATATTAGAAATAGGAATACTAAACTCTATTTCTCAAGAAAATTTCATCAGCTCTGTTGAAGAAAAGTATCGTACCTTGGTGGAAAACTCGGTAGATACAATTCTTGCAACGGATATGAATGGTGTTATAACGTACATAAGCCCTTCAATTTCTGCATATGGATTTATTCCAGAGGAAATTGTACTTAGAGACATCGCTGATTTATTTTTTTATGAAGACAGAAATAAAATTATTCGCTCTTTGTCTATTACTCTTAATAATTCAGGCCAGACAAGGGTACAAGGTAGACTTAAAGATCCCAATGGTAAAATTCATTGGGTAGAATTGTATGCACAAACGTTATTTGATAAAAATAAAAATGTTAAAGGAATAACCGGCAGTCTTCGAGACATTGCTGACAGGAAAAGTAATCTCAGTACTCTGGAAGCGGCAAGTGATATGTTCATTTCTCAGGCACGTGAGTCTTCTGATGCGATCATTTTTTCAGATTCCGAAGGAAAAATTATATTCTGGAATAAAGGTGCTGAGAATCTATTTTTCTATACAGCCGAGGAAGCTCTGGGACAGCATATTTCTATAATCATGCCACAAAGATATAAACACATACATCAGGGATGGGATATAGTTGTATCAACTGGCCGCTCATGGGTTATGGGAAATACTATTGAACTTTACGGTCTGAAAAGAGATGGAACAGAATTTCCAATTGAGATAACTCATTCTTCATGGAAAAAAGACGGATCATCCCTGTTTAGTGTAAATATCAGAGATATCACAAAAAGAGTACTCAATGAAAAAGAAATGCAAGATGCCAAAGACAAATATCGTATGATATTTGAGAAATCACCGCTGGGTATTATACATTTTGATACATATGGAGTTATTACGCAGTGTAACAAAAGCTTTGTAGATATCGTAGGTGTGGACGAAGCGAATGTAATCGGTAATATCATTGGTTTAGATCTGCTGAAATCTGATGTTAATGAAGAGATTAAAAAGTGTGTGAGAATGACGCTATCCGGGAAAAATGCTGAATTTTCCGGTACTTCTTTTTCATTTATGGGTGTTAAAGATACTCCAATTAAAGCCAGTTTTGTTCCTGTTGTCACTGAAAATAAAGCTGTTGCTGGTGGCATTTGTATAGTGGAGGATATAACAGAAAGTAAAAAGGCACGGGAAGCATTGATTCATGCAAAGAATGTAGCTGAGGAAGCTAACAAAATGAAGAGTGAATTCCTTTCCAATGTCACTCATGAACTTAGAACTCCTTTGAATGCTATAATGGGATTTTCAGACCTGTTGCAAGAAAGTCTCGAAGATCAGATGAATGAGACACAACGAAAATATCTTAATAATATAATAGCAGGAAGCAAAGATCTGCTTGATGTTATCAATAACATTCTTGATGTTTCCACTATAGAGGGAGGAAGAGCAAAACTTGAACTTGAAGATATCTGTATAGCAGAGCTTATTCAGGATGTTATTACTGAAATGTCTTCTTTTGCTTCTAAAAAGAAAATTGAAATGCAGGTTGAACTTGACCCACACATAGGATTCGTCAGAGCTGACAGAAATAAATTACATCAAATAATGGTTAATTTGATTAACAATGCTATAAAATTTGGGAAAGAGGAAGGCTTTGTCAAAATCAAGGTAAAGCATATGCATGATTTTCTACATGTGGAGATTATTGATAATGGAATTGGTATAAATCCTGATGCACAGCAGAAATTATTCAAACCATTTGTCCAATTAGATTCTTCTTCAACCCGTAAATATAAAGGAAATGGTATAGGCCTCTATATAACTAAACAATTTGTAGAGCAGCATGGAGGAAGTATATGGATGGAAAGTGAAATTGGGAAAGGCACTACTTTTATTTTTACCATTTCATTGAAACTTTAGTTGTTTTTTGATTTGATACTGTATCTATTTTATTTGGCTTTGTTTTCTTTTTATTTCTGCATTATTGAATATTCTGAATTACTCTATTGAATATCAGCAATAGAATTATATAATAAAATTAATATATGATTTAGTGAAATAAATATTTCCCTAATAACTGTTCATATTAAAGAGGCTCTTACATGTCACTAAAATCAGTGTTATTTCTATTCCTGCTTTTATTCTCGGTAATATCACAAGCATCAGCTTACAGCTCAGATGATATAGAATGGGTATCTGTAAAAACTACAACTCTTCACTGGGGAGATTCTGTTAAAGTTGACAACTATATTATTACTGCCAAGGATTTTAACAAGGAAGGGTATGCATATATCACTATATACAAAGATAACAAGTATGTTGCTTCAGGAGCCTTAAAACTCTCTGATAATTTAATCTACAGAGACACAGTTGATGGTGAGGACATTAAAGTATATGCCAGTGCTCTTAGTTTAAAAGTAGATAACTGGACAGGGAATCTGATAGATCCTACTGTCAAAGTGGAAATATACAAGCGTGGATTGCCAAATCTCAAAGTGAATTTGGTAATCGAAAAAGATACTTATGATCCAACTAGACTATCAACTCCTCGCTTTATAGAAGGAAATATAACCATTAAGAACGTGGGAGATTCTAAAGCTAATAATATATTTCTTAGTGTTGATACAAATGGTCTTTCACTTGCAGATGGAAAACTCACACAAACAACTGCATCCCTTGAAAAAGGAGAATCTACCAAGCCTCTTACATTTAAGCTTGAAATCCCATTTTTATGGGATGAAGAAAAATTCAAAATTGTTGCACAAGCAATTGCTTATGATATCAACAATGATAAACACGTCTTCAATGATACAAAGACTATTACAATTAAACCAAAATCAGAAATTGTTCTTACCAAAAGTTGTACTGAACAAATATACATGGATGAAACAGCCTATGTATCCCTTATTATAAGAAACACTGGTCCATATGCTCTTAAATCTGTCTCGGTCAGCGATGTGGAAACAGATTATTTTGAATTAAAGGATAATCTGCAGACAAAGAAAACCATATCTCTTAATGCACAGGAAACAATTACTGCACTGGAATATACCTTAAAGCCTATAAAACCTGGCAAATTCACACTGCCAAAAGCTACTGCCACTTTCACAGTAAATGGGAAAGAATATACATTTGAATCAAATGCACCTACTATTGAAGTAAATGGCCCTTACATAGTTGTAGAAAAAAAGGTAAATGTATCTTCTTTTAATCCTGGTAACAATGTGCTTATAACAATCACTCTAAAAAATGAAGGCGACAGAGATGCAAATGTCAAAATCGAAGAAGAAATACCTGCAGGTACAAGTTTCGTTAGTGGGGTGACAACTTTTGATAATGTTGTGAAAAAGAAGTCCACACAAAGTTTTTCATATGTTCTTAAGCTTCAAAAAGAAGATGATATCAAATTGCCTGCTACATATGCCAAATTTACTGATCTGGAAGGCTATAAGGGTGAAAAAATCTCAAATATGCCAGAAATCAAATTGAAAGTGGAAGAAAACCAACAATCGGATTCTCAGGGTCAATCAGGCAATTATGGTTCTTCTACCTCTGCTAAGGCTCAGGCGAGTACAGGAAATTCTGAGGAAATTGCCCAGCAGCCTGGTTTTGAAGCATGGTTTGTGATACTTATATTCATAGCTTTAATGAAGTTTTCAAGAAAGGGTCAGAACTGATATGGGTTACAGATATGTGTTGGTTACTGCAATGCTGATCAGTTACCTAGTATTGCAGTATCCTGCAACTGCATCCACAACTGATGAAATTCAATGGCTTACTCCTTCAGAATTTACGTTATACTGGGGTGAGCAAATAAAAATAGGTGATTACACAGTTACTGCACAGGATTTCTCAGCTTCGAAACCTGTAGACTTGCCGGATGATTATGTAATACTTAACATAAAAAGCAACACATCACGCTCATGGAGTGCCATACTTGCTCTTAATCATACTACAATTCCAAATGAAACAATTCTTGATGGATTAATCAAACTAACTGCAATAAATATTGTAACGGGTAATAACATACCTACACCTTATGCAACTATTGAAATAGCTCTTGCAAAAAACTCCTCTGTTAGTAAACCAATCCCATGGATAAACAGTGTTCTTAAAGTAAAAAGGCTTCCTGTACAGGAAGCATATATTGATGAAAAGGTCTACATCGTATCAGAGGTAATTAATCTAAAGGATATTACGCTTTATAACGTACATGTTAATGAAACGATACCAGAAGGATTCATTCTTGATCCGGATATTGAGCAGACATGCTGGACTTTTACCCTTCAGCCAAAATCAAATAGATTGTGCTCGTATTCCATACGCGCCCTGAAACCTGGAACCTTCGTTATACCTGGAATGAAATTATCAATTGAGCATAATGGTATAATCCATAGTTTACAAACCAATTCAAGCAATATTGTGATACATGGCCCTTATATAGAGGTAAATAAATCTTTCAGTTATCATGAGAGAGGATCTGAAAGCCTTTTAAATATAACTCTTCTTGTAAATAACACAGGTGATCGAGCTGCTTATGTGCAGCTTAGGGATCAGCTACCTCATAAATCCAAAGTGATAAGTGGTAACTTTACCAGAAGCCAGGTAATGCATCCCGGAGATGTATGGGTACTTGAATATTCATTGCTTCTCAATAATAGTGAATATATCCTAATACCTGGTGCAAAAGTGACTTTCATAGATTCAAAGAAGTATTCTGATTCATTTGAAACCCCTGCTTATATATTTAATATCGAAGAAAATTACGCAGAAGATAAATCAACCGAAGAAGATCTACTTTATGAAAATACTCTATCTAAAACAGAAGATGAAAAACTTGAAAATAATGATGATAAAAGGAAAGAATCTCAAAATATATATTCTATCAAAGCTTTGAAGCAAAGTCTGATCAGTCTTATAGAAAGAGCAATAGGCTGGAGACGATAAAATAATACATAAAAAGAAACATTTTT
>JACIVZ010000022.1 GCA_014361205.1 Methanomethylovorans sp.
TTATTAGACAAAACACAATCATCCCCTATGTGTTTTTGGTGGCAGAGAATACTCAGGGGATTTATCCTTTTTAAATTAATAGGTCAAAATAAAATTAAAAGTAGGTTTTCTACAAAGCCAAATTTATTTTCGCTTATAAGGGGTAAACTCTTTAGATAAAGACGTTTTTCTTGAATGTGATTTGTAGAATGTGATTGGTATATTGTATGAGGAAACTATGAAAGATGCTGATTTGTCCGTTCTTAATGAAGTGTATGCTGTGATCCGTGACCGCAAGTTGAATCCTGTAGAAGGATCTTATGTCTGTTCCTTACTAAATCACAGAAAAGGTATTAATAAAATACTTGAAAAACTGGGAGAAGAGGCAATTGAAACTATTTTAGCAGTGAAAGAAAAAGAAAAAAGTCAGATAATTTCCGAATCATCAGATCTATTATTCCATTTGCTGGTTATGTTTGCTGCACTTGACATTTCTCTAAATGATATAATGGATGAAATGCGAAAGAGAAGAAAATAATTTTCACTGTATTTATTCTATAGCTTTTAGGCAATTATCAATATATTGCAAGTTCATGTAATACATCAGTCTTTGAAAGTACACTTTTTGGAACTCCATCATAAGTTACTATAATAAATCCCACACCATGAGCATTAAAAAGCTTGACAGCGTCTATCAGCGAAGCTTCTGAATCAATTGTTACCAGATCCTTTGTCATAATGTCTTTCACTTTTACATCCAGACTACCTCTTGCAAGTGCCTGCCCAATGTCTTTAAAAGTGATTACTCCTACTATATTTCCATTGTCTTCTACAGGAGCACCATGAATGTTACTTTCTGAAAGCATTGAAGCAGTATCTTTCAGACTTGTGTTCAAGTTAACTGAAATGAAATTTTTGCTAGAATAATATCTAACAGGTTTTTTAGGCAGAGATATCATTTCATTGATTGAAAAGACAAGTGTGTTTTCAGTGTCATCTCTTCCCACTATCTCTCCTCTGACTATCAGCCTGTTGACGGGTGTAGGTCCCATCTGCACATAGTCTCCTTGTTCGAAATTTCTTATGTTGCCAAGTACTTTGATCATACCATGACAAAGGTCAGGATGTCGTACTGTAGTAAAACTGATTTCTGCAACTGTTGCCCCTTCTACTAACTCTCCATTTCTATATATAGGTACTATAGCTTCCTTTTCCATAGCGGTGATATTCAATGCCTCGTAAGCTTCGCCAGTTGCTTTATAACCACCTTTTGGACCAGGTACTCCTTCCACAAGTTCAAGTACTTTTAAAGATTGCATCTGATTTCTAACCGTGCCAGGATTTCTATTGATCATTTCTGCAATTTCTTCACCTTTTATAGCGCGGTCTTTTTCTCTTTGAAGATTGATTAAAGCAATAAGTATATCTTTCTGAATAGGTGTAAGCTCCATATAATCACCATTAGCCTTTCATAAAATTAATAAATAGTACTTCACCCCTATATATATAATTGAGTATTTTTCATCAATGTTAATTATATTCTCTCAGCAGAATAACAATTATATACGTCATATGCCTTGAACGTCATACAGGTAAAGAAACAATGATATTCGAGAAAATTCCTACTATTCCAACATCAGATGAACTTATAGATAAAGCCTTTAGAAGAGGTGTAAGAGCAGCAACAGGAAAAAAAATAAGAGGAAGGGCTAGCTTTCTTGAATCTCAAGAATCTATGTTGCTGACTTCAGCAAATATATTGACTGACAATCTGGCTAACATAAGCAAAAAATTTCCTAATTTTGATGAGATTCCTGCATTTTATTATGAACTAACAGATTTACTTATAGGAGTAGATAGGTTACGAAGTTCTCTTTCCAGAGTAGCATGGACAAGCGAAAAGATACATGAGCTTACTAGAGAATATATAGGCAGGATGCGTGGCAGTCCTAGTCCGGAAAATTTACGCAAACAATGTTTTGGCCGCATAGGATCACTTATGGATTCTATCAATAAAGATCTATTACTCTTAAATGAAGCTCGTAATATTTTGCGTAAACTTCCAGATGTACATGAAGAACCTACAATTGTTGTGGCAGGTTATCCAAACACCGGTAAGTCAAGTTTTGTAAAAGCAGTAACAAAAGCAACTCCTGAAGTTGCATCTTATCCATTTACTACAAAAGGAATATTTATTGGCCATTTCTATAGAGAAGGTCTTCGTTACCAGGTTATTGATACTCCAGGTCTTCTGGACAGACCGATGTCTAAAAGAAACGATATTGAACTGCAAGCTATTACTGCTTTAAAGTATCTGGATGCAGTGGTACTTTTTCTCATTGATGCAAGTGAGAATTGTGGTTATACTATTGAAGAACAAAAAAATCTGTTACAGGAAGTTAGAAATCAATTCGATCTTCCAGTACTTGTCGTATCCAACAAATCAGATCTTCCCCATTTCATGGAGCTCGATTTCACAGATATGTCCATGTCCACAGTTACTGGCGCAGGTATCGAGGAAGTGTTAAATATTCTTGTGGAAATGATTCAACAAAAAAATGTCAAAGCATTTTAAATTCTATTTTACATCTATGCAAGAACCTTTTCCATTATCTTCAGAGCTTTCTGAATATTTGAAATAGATGAAGCATAAGATATTCTTATGTGCCCATCTCCTCCATCTCCAAACGCTGTACCGGGCACCACAATTACTCCATTGGATATGAGCTTACCAGCCACTTCAGTACAATCATCAACTTCAGGGAACGCATAGAAAGCTCCTTTTGGTACCACGCAATGAAGTCCCATGGATTTGAGCCCTGCCATCAATACATCTCTTCGCCTGAGGAATTCTTCTCTCATAAATATTACTGAATCCTGGGGTCCAGATATAGCAGCAAGGGCTGCTTTTTGTGCAATGGAGTTGGCGCATGCCTGTACATATTGGTGAACTTTCAGCATATGTTCCACATATTCATTTTTAGCGGCAACGTATCCAATTCTCCATCCAGTCATAGCATATGTTTTTGAAACAGCGTTTATAGTAATAACATTGTCTGTAAACTGAGCAGGACTAACATGTTCTCCTTCATAAATGAAATGTTCATATACCTCGTCAGAAATAATAGTTATATTATAATCATCTGCTATTTCAGCGAAAGCTTTTATATCTTTCTTGGTTTGTACTGTTCCAGTAGGGTTAGCAGGCGAATTGATTATAATTGCTTTGGTTTTTGAATTTATTTTTTCTATTATAGTTTCAGGACAAATTGCAAGTTCATCGTCGAGGGGGATGCTTGATACTTTGCCTCCCATTATATTCACCAGCGCATTATATGATACAAAACCGGGATTTGCTATCATCACTTCATCTCCCGGGTTTACAATAGAGGCGATGGCAATTTCAAGGGCTTCAGATGCTCCAGAAGTTACTATAATTTCTGAAGGTTCAACATTGAAAGAATTCTCTTCTTTAAATTTTCGGCTTAATTCTTCACGAAGTTCTATTATGCCCGGACCTGCTGTATATCCAGTAAATCCAGAGTTAATAGCATCGATAGCTGCTTTTTTTATATGTGGTGGTGTATCAAAATCAGGCTGGCCAAGTCCAAGATTGATAGCATCAGAACCAGCGGTTTCAAACATCTTTCTGATTCCGGATATGTTCAGATTTAAAACTCTATCAGCAAATTTTGACCCAGGCATATTTTCCATTCCTTATTCCAGTTTATTATGTCTTGATTTCAGGTCCTCTTCAGACACACCAGTGATGTGAATAAGTTCTGCTATCACACCATCGAGGAAAACAGTTGCAGACGTCTCAAAAGAAGTTCCAAGTGGTGTAAGATATGCAAACTCTCCTCTAAGATGCCTTTCATCATATTCTCCAACATCTTCTTTTGTCCGCCCCGGTATCTTCACAACAGTGTCTGATATTCTTCCAAGTTCTGAATCTTCATTAGAAGTTATGGTAATAAGTTTAGCACCCATTTCTTTTGTGATTTTTCCCAGATTGGCTATAGAACGAGTTTGTCCAGAACCAGATATAGCAACAACTGTATCCTCTTTTGTCAATGCAGGTGTTGTAGATTCACCTACAACGTAAGCAGTGAATCCAAGATGCATAAGTCTCATAGCAAAGGCCCTTCCTACAAGACCTGACCTACCGGCTCCCATAACAAATACTGCTCTTGCGTTGATAATATGTTCAAGCATTTTTTTGATGCTTTGTCGGTCAAGTTCTGCTACAACTTTTTTAAGATGTCTTGCCATCAACTCCATTGATGAAATCAAATACTTACAGTCGGTAACTTCTAATCTTTTTTGTATCATTATCTCACTTCTTAGAGCTTATAATTTGTTGTATTTCAGCTCTCGTCCTTATAGGTTATATTTTTCAGTTTCCATTCCTCAATATTGCTAAGTTCCTGATACAATCTCATTACGTTAGTATAATCACCGACCCAGTATATATCAATAAGCACATTGGTTTCTTTAAGCTCATTGAATATAGAATCTGTCAGGTATATCAGGGCTTTATCACTCAAGAACGGAACATTAAAGGTTGCTCTGTAACCACCTTCGGTTTTAGCATAAGAAATTAATACATACCCATAGCTTTCATAAACAGCAATGTCGTCAAAGTTGCAAATAATCTCCTTTTCGTGCACTGCCAAATTGTCAACATTGGATATACAGGTAAGAACATTCCATATTATTGTACGAGGCACAGTGCGGCCAAACCATACAGATATTTTCCCATAGCTACACACCACATTAACATCATCTCTTCCCATTTCCATAGTGGAAAGGGCTTGCATTGGTGAAATTGTTATTTTGCTCTCATCTGTAGGTTCCATAATTTTCACAGTTTATATATCGAATAAAATCTTATTTATGGGCTGAGAGAAGAGCACTAATCATATTTCTATCCTTTTTAAGTGTTTTAAGCTGGTCTGCAGGCCCTACCACTGTAAGCCTTGTGCGGACAGTGTGCTTCTTAAGTATCTTGCCAAAAATTGACGTATCAACTTTAGATGGATAACTTTCCATTTCTATTCCGGAGAAACCTTCAGGATCGATAAGTGTCATCGTCATTTCTATTAGACTTGCTTCTTCTTCAGGTGTCAGACCTTTTTCGAGGACAAGGATTTTACCACTTCTAACCTCATCAATAATAAATCTAACTTTTTCAACAGGAGCCATTTCGGCAAGCTTTTCTTCGGATATGAGGTCCATCTGGATTCCCTGCATTTTTATCACCCAAACCTTTTTGCAATTTCTTCATATAGTGTATCTATATTCTTTCCTTCAAGTGCGGATATGGCTACCATTGGGTGCTGAGGGAATGCATCTCTTATAGTTCCAGGTGAAGATTCTGGAAGATCAATTTTATTGGCTGCGATCAATAGAGGTAACTTCCTAGCTTCCATATTCCCAATTACTGTGACATTAACCTGAGTGTATGGATCTTCGGTTGCATCCATTACAAGAATAACTCCATCTAGATTATCGAGCCATTTGACAGCTTCAATTACTCCTTCTGTAGCCTCTTTAGCTCTCCTTTTTGCTTCACTTTCTTCCATTCCATGTTCCATAAACTCATGAAAATCTATTTTTGTAGCAAGACCAGGTGTATCTATTATGTCAAGGGTTATAGAATGCCCGTTTGCTTTGATCGTTACACCTTCCCTGCGTCTTGCACGACGGGTCTCATGTGCTATATGGGAGACAGAACCCATTGCATCTCCCGTCCAGTCACGTAGAATACGATTTGCAAGTGTAGTCTTTCCTGCGTTTGGTGGACCATATATCCCTATACGTGCGTTCTTCTTTCTAAAGAGTTTTTTAAAAAATTCAGAGAAGTTCTGCTTAAAAGATGTAATTACGCCCATTTATTTCCTCCTGGAAATGCAGCTCATGAAACTTAAAATGTTATTTTTCTATAATAATTCTTTGATTAATAAGCATCTCAGTTTTTTGTCAAAAATTTCTTATTCCTGTGATGCGGCCATAGCTGAATTAATAGCTATTTCTGCAATGTTTGCTCCGTAATCACCAGTTCTCTCTATACTATCCATTACAATCCCCAAAGCTGCTATAGCTTCATGTGATTCAATTTTTAAAAGATATTGATTAAGTTTATTTATTTTTACTTTAAGAGCGTGCTCTCTCTCTATTACCTTATTCGCAAGTTCAGCATCGTGGTTATACAAAGATTCAATTGCATCTTCAACTATTTGACGAGTTGTTTCAGTTGCTTTTTCTATCATTTCCATAATATTGTCAGGAATTACATTATCCATATTCATTGCCATATTGGCTATTTTCTGGGCATGGTCTGCAATTCGTTCAAGGGGACCTGCAGCCATGCGAAGGTCATGATATTCATCAATTGATGTATCTGAAGTATCTGGCAGCTTGGTACCTTTAAGGACTGCACGGAACTGTTTTGCCGTAAGAAGAAATAATCTGTCAACATCATCATCTCTTTGTATCACGTCAAGTGCTAAATCCTTATCATTGTTTTTAAGTGCCCGGATGGCATCTTTTTGCATTGAGTTGCATAATAGAAACATTCTTCTTACACTTTTTTTAATTGAGATCTCATTTGGATTGAGAAGATCCTTTATAACTACTTTTTTTCCCGTTTCTTCAATTATTTCAGGTCCTATTAGTTTATAGCACATTTCACGAATGATATTTTTCTGTTCTGCTAGCATTCTTTCCGACTTTATTTCTAATATGTCTGAACCTACAAGGTAGGCGGCTATAATATCTCTTCTTAGTATCTCACCTGTACGATCAGTTATATCAATCTGGGTCTTTCTAATAGGAGGTGTATCCTGTATTGGATCGATCACAAGTTTTCCATCAGGTTGTGGTGACAGTGATAAACGACTTCCAGTTTTTATACCCACTTTATCTGCCCATTGTTTCGGTAAGGAGACTATGTAGGTAGACCCGCCAGTTTGCTGTACTTTTCTGGTTTCTATAAAAATCCCTCTTTATATTCAGATTTATGTTATATATAGAAATTAAGTTTGTATATATACATATATTCTCATCTATACAAAAATTAATATATATGCGAAGATATTATTGTCTGTATGAAAAAGCTACTCTTAAAACCTTCAGAACTTGTTTTTCTTAGAAATATCATGCCTATTGTTTGTGTTATTGTTCCATGGGAATTTTATTTCTATGCTACAGGATGGGGATATAATTTTCCGTTTTTTATATAAATTTTGATAGTTTTTATGAAATTCTTTTTGTTAATCTGATAAAGCAACTTTCTATGTTATCTTATGGACGTCTTGCCCCCTCTTTTAGGACACTTACCTGGTTTATGGGAGCACTAATTTGTATCACAGTATTTCTCAATGAATTTTTAAGAGGGAAACTGGCCACAAATTTCAGTGTACGCACATCCGGCTATCTACTCATCCAATGTGCAATATTAAATTTCTCAGGTTCTTTGGTGGTATGGAGCTCTTCTTTTAAAGCTATACCGGTTTTTTTCATATTTAGCTTATTCACAGTCTATGTATTTCTCAATGAAATTGGAAGACATTAGGATAGGATGGATTTAATTCTTCTTAATAATTCAAATCTCTCAGGCGACATATTAAAGAAGTACTAACGCACCTTTCCATTATTGATTGGTGAAAAGTATGAATTGCACGGTCATTGACAATGTGGAAATTACCTGGCTCGGAAATGCCAGTTTCAGGTTGCGTGGTGATGATGTTACAATATATCTTAATCCATCCGGTTTATCAGGTAATATTCCTCTGGAAGATATGGCAGACATCATACTTCTTACCAACGAGCATCCACAAAGTTTTGATACTGAATCAATCCGAATTGTAAGAAACAGCTGTACTACTACACTGTTACCAGAAAACATGAGTCTGCAATTCAGGGGTGATGCAAGACGTGTGGAGGCAGGAGACGAATTGGTAGATGACCTTTGTATCAAAGGCATTCCTATAGAAGTAGTCCCTTCCTATAAAAAAGGTCTTTCCTCAAGTTCTAAAGAGGCAGGTGTTGGATATATAATAACTCTGGGTGGTAAAAAAATATATTATTCAGGTATTACCGGAAAGATACCAGAAATGAATACAGTTTCGGCTGATATTGTGATACTTCTTATAGGTGATTATACAATGAATGAAGAGCAAGCTGCTGAAGTAGTGGCTATTATGGCACCCAGAGTTGTTATTCCTGTATCCTACGCTTATGCAAGTGTCCCAAGTACTAATATGCTGAAATTCAAAGAAAAAGTATACAGTAAAGTTCCAGATGTAAAAGTGTTGCTCCCTGAGGATTTCTAAGGTAGAATATGTCTTTTTTTAAAAAGAAAAACAAGAACCTTGCTAAAGAGTTGGCAAAGGAACGTATTCAAAAGCTGTTTGAATTGGCTGAAAGTGAGCACAAATTAAAACCATACAGGAGCGATGAATATGTTGGAATTGCAAGAAAGATTGGAATGCGTTATCTTGTACGTTTTCCCCGTGAATTAAAGGTACGTTACTGCAAAACTTGTGGTAGTTATCTTGTGCCGGGCAATAATTGCAGGTTTCGTCTTAGGAAAAAGTGTGTAGTACTAACATGTCTTAAATGCGGTAGTGTTAAACGTTATCCATATAACCCAATGAAAAATTCCAAAAATTACAGTGATCATTCTTAACTCAGAAATATATTTAACATACGCATTATTAAGTAGCTTGTAAATAAAATTATAAGTCCCATTATTATATATAATCCTATATTCCTATATACTATCTCTTTCTCAGATCCCGGATAAATTCCCAAGCCTCCTCCTTTACAGCTCTTTGAGCCACATCCTCCACATCTGGTTGCAGGATGCACAGATTTTTTTTTCTTTTCTATCTGAGCTACAGGAAGAATGACTTTTTTTTCTGCCATAGCCATATTACCTTCCAAAATTATATACATAATCAAAATTATTATTATTATAAAACGACGAGAGGGGGATTCGAACCCCCGAAGTGCGCAGCACCACAGGATTAGCAATCCTGCGCCATACCGGGCTTGGCTATCTCGTCAAAAAAGCCCATTTTCCAACTTGCGTCCCTAATGTTATCTACATATTTAATGCTTTTCCATAAAGTGGCAGGCACGCCTCAGGTCGCTGTCCTTCACATGCACAAGTGGTCTGCAGTCTCGCCTCCACCCCGCAACCCTCCAAGCGATGGTTGTTCACGGTTGGTCTGCTCCCTTCCGGGCCTGAACTGGTCCCCGCGATCAAGATATAAAAACATGTTCTCCAACAAGCTTTTATATCAACATCATCCAAGCAGGACGGGGTTTCTCAGTTGAAACTACAGATTTGTGTATGATCCTGACATCTTCCTTTGGCTTCGTCCCCCGCATATCGGCGATTTCGGGTTACAGATGACGCCGGACTATCCGGACTAGCCTGCCAAGCACTAATAATGTGTAGGTACTTATAAACCTATTCCTTTTTGTTTCCTCTGAATCATCGGAACAGTTTAAATCAGAATATCTGCATAAAATGAATTGTATCAAAACATAACAAAGGGGTTTAACTATGGAAGAACTTGTAGGATTTATTAGTGCTAACAACAATCGGAAAAAATTACTCTCGCTTCTCTCTGCAAAAAAAGCGATGGATATAGAGCGCATTGTAAAGACAATGCATATTTTTCCCCCTTCAGTGGACAAAATAATTGAAGAATTGATAGAAAAAGAGCTTGTAGAAAAGGAAGGAGATAATTACAGGTTAACTGAACTTGGTGAAACAGTTGAACGGATAATACATAATTTATAAACACCATTTTACAAGAGGGTATCAGATCTTATTCTAATACCTTTCTCTGTAATTGCATATTCTGTAGGGTTGAGTCTGTGTTGTGTTCCTTTGCTCTTTGAGACACACATATATCTTCTCCCTCCTTCCGAATTTCTTAATATTATTATATTATCCATCAACAATTCTGCGTCCATTCTGGTATTTTCCGTAATGGTACTGGATGATCTGGGTGTGGTGAAAATAGATGTGACATTTCTTTTCTTCAAATACTTCAGCAATGAATAAAGGTATCCCCTCAATTGTAATTGGTCAGGTAGCATCATTTCAAGATTGAATATACCATCAAAGAATAATCTTCTGGCATCTACATCTAAAATACTTTCCTTTATTAAAGTCTCATGCTCTTCAGGCCACATACTGTCTGGATCAGTAGAGACAATCCTCAATAGTCCGCTATCAATATATTGTTCGATATGCCACCCATATTTCTTTGCTTTACTGATCAGTGATGTCTGCACACATTCAAAATTGACAATCACGCAAGGTTCTTTTCTATCCAGTCCTTCTGATATGAATTGAAGTCCAAAAGTAGTTTTTCCGGTACCTGGTTTGCCGGTAACCAACGTACTACTGTTGCTGAATAATCCTCCTTCTAACATTCTGTCTAAACCAGGGATTCCAGAACTTACCTTTTCAGGCAAAGCATTGATTTGGTCATTTTGCTTTAAAAAGTGTTTTAGGCAGAAACCATCAGAACCCAGAGTATACCTATATTTTCTGTATATTTTTTCTGTATTCTTTTCAGGATCCATTCCCCTAAGTTTCAAGATTTCAAGAAAATTACCGACTTTTAAACCATTATCTTCTCTTGAAAGGTATATAATGCCATCAACAAGGTGACTTACAACAGAATCATGCAACTCTTCCTTAAGCATTTCACCAGTAAGGATTACAAGAGCTTTCCATTCCTGTATCATGGAATCAAGTGTATAGAAGAATCTTCTTTTCTCCGGCTCTATGAATCCAAAACCGAGGGGTGTGACAGGATCAAGAACAACTCTGTCAGGTTTTACAGATCCAATTATATTTCCAATATCTATTAATGTGCTCAGAGGGTCCTTTTCAGATATAGAACGGTTTATGGCATGAATGTGAATCCTATCATCAAAGAATTTCATTCTGGAAAAGTACATTTTCAATTTTTCAGGAGATTCGGTTGTAAAAGGTATATATAATGCCTTTTCTCCGTTTTTCACAGCATGCGAAAGTATCTGAAGGCAAAAACATGTTTTCCCGACACCTGTAGTACCTGCCAACAATATAGTCGATGGTGATTTTAAAGTGCCGATGATTTCGTCAACTCCTTGAATACCAAATGCTAATTCTTTCAGCTCGTCCATTCAATATATGAATATGGCTGACTAATACTTATATTTTCTTAATATTTTCACAGTTATGAACAATACTGCATAGGAGTTAAGTCTTATTTTATCAGTAAAATCAGCAAATTATATGATAAATATATGTAATTGTAGGTAATATTGACAATGCATGCCAATGGTTTCCATAGTAATGCCTTCCATGAACGAGGAATCTACTATAAGAACTTGCATACTTAAAGCTAAATCCCTTTTTGAATCTCTGGGTTTGGAAGGCGAAATTATAGTTGTGGACAATTCCACAGATCGAACTGCAGAGATAGCTAGGTCTATGGGAGCAATTGTTATACCCTCAGTGAAAGGCTACGGGAACGCATATATTAAAGGACTTGCAAAGGCAAAAGGAGATTATATAGCTATAGCAGATGCTGATAACACTTATGACCTAGATGAACTTCCGATGTTCTTAGATCTTCTTATAAAAGGAGAGGCAGATTTTGTAATTGGTAGCAGATTAAAGGGAAAAATCAAAAAAGGTGCAATGCCATGGTTACATAGGTATATCGGCAATCCTTTTCTTACGTGGTTACTTAATGTTCTTTTTGGCACAAATATTTCCGATGCACATTGCGGAATGCGGGCATTTACGAGAGAAGCCCTTGAAAAAATGACTCTCAAGAGTCATGGTATGGAATTAGCTTCAGAGATGGTTATTGAAGCTGCAGATAAAGGTTTGCGCATAAAGGAAGTTCCTATTTCCTATAATGTCAGAGATTCTCCTTCCAAGCTAAGATCTCTACATGATGGATGGAGACATATAAGATTCATGATGCTTTATCGTCCTGTATCTTTTTTGTTAGTTCCAGGCATGTTTGTTTTTTTAGTAGGAGCGGCTTTGCTGTTCACCCTTCCTAGGATGGGGAATGTAGCTGAAACAAGGCTTCATTCATTCATATTGGCAAGTATGTTGACAGTAATTGGGAGTCAGATTTTTTCAGCAGGTATCTATATGGCTGCTTATGGCTACATAAACGGGTTATATGTGAAAGAAAGTTCTTTCATAAAAAAGATTATGGATTATCATTCCCTTGAAGTAGAACTATTTATAGGAACGGTTTTTTTACTTGCAGGTATATTTATTGGTCTAAAAATTGTCTTTAAATGGATAAGTGCCGGTTACGGTTCTCTTTTCCAGATACAAACTGCAATATTTGCCATGGTCTTCGGTTCCATAGGTTTGCAAATGATTTTTACTGCTATATTCCTTAGCGTACTTATGCTTGGAATGGACACCGATAGGTGACATTATGAGAATTGCCTTTGTATATGATGCAATTTATCCATGGGTAAAAGGTGGTGCTGAAAAAAGGATTTATGAATTAGGTAAGCTTCTAATGAAAAAAGGTCATGAAGTGCACCTGTTTGGAGTCAAGTGGTGGAAAGGCTCAGATGTTATTGAATATGAAGGTATGTTCCTGCATGGTGTATGCAAAGCAAGGGAACTTTATGTAGATGGCAGAAGATCTATTTTTTTGGCGCTGATCTTTTCTATAAGATTGTTTTTCCATCTCAGAAGTGAAAAATTCGATCTTATTGATGTAAGTGTTTTTCCTTATTTTTCATGTTTTACGGTAAAATTTGTTTCTCTTATAAACAGAAATCCAATAATATATACATGGCATGAGGTTTGGGGTGATTACTGGTATCAATATCTGGGGAAAGCAGGTTTTTTTGGAAAACTAATTGAAAAAGGAATATCAAAAATATCCGGAAACAACATAGCAGTTTCAGACTGGACCAAAAAAAGGCTTGTAGAAATAGGGGTTCCTGAAGAGAAAATTACTGTAATTCCCAATGGTATTAATTATGAAGAGATTGCCAGTATAGAGGCCGAAGGTGAATACTCGTCTTCAGGGTTAAAAGGAAAACTCAATGATGTAATTTTTGCAGGGAGACTTATTAAGGAAAAAAATGTTGACTTTTTACTTAAAGCAGTTTATATTCTAAAAGCAGATTATCCCCAGATCGCTTGCTGTATAATTGGAGATGGCCCAGAAAAATCAGAGCTTATTAAGCTATCAATTAAATTGGACATTTGTAAAAACATTAAATTTATGGGATTTCAGGATTACCCTTCTCTGATCAGAAAAATGAAAGCTTCAAAGATTTTTGTGCTACCTTCCTCCAGAGAAGGTTTTGGGATGGTGGTAATAGAAGCATTTGCTTGCGGGTTACCTGTGGTGACAGTAAAAGAGAAATATAATGCAGCACAGGGGCTGGTTGAGAATGGTGCAGATGGATTTGTTGTGTCTTTAGATGAAAAAGAGATTGCAACTGCGATTAGAAAAATACTTGAAGATCCTCAATATTGTAATGAGATGTCTGAAGCAGCTTATCAAAAATCTAAAAAATATGATTGGAACGAAGTGTTATTGAAACTTGAAAATATTTATGAGGCATCAGGATGAAAGTTGCTATTTTTCATGATTACTTTGGCGCCATAGGAGGTGGAGAAAAATTAGTTCTTACACTTGCAAAAGGACTAGGTGCAGATGTAATTACTACAGATGTAGATATGGACTCCATAAATAAAATGGGTTATGAGGAAGTAAATATTGTAAGTCTGGGAGAAACTTTAAAAGCACCGCCTCTAAAACAGATACACGCATCATTTAAGTTTGCAACGTGTGATTTTTCTGAAAAATATGATTTTTTTGTTTTTTCAGGTAACTGGGCTTTTTTTGCAGCTAAAAAGCATAAACCCAATGTTTATTATTGCCACACTCCAACAAGAGCTTTTTATGATCTGTACGAAATCTACCGTAAAAAGCAATCTATTTTTGTATTGATTCCTTTTATTATTTGGGTGCATCTCCATCGGAAAATTTCAGAGTATTTTCTTTCTCATGTTTCTACTATAGTAGCAAACTCTCTTAATACTCAAAAAAGAATAAAAAAATATTTAAAGCGTGATTCAGTTGTGATATACCCTTCAGTTGATACTTCAGCATTCAAATTTAAGGAATACGGGGATTTCTGGTTGTCAGTCAACAGGCTTTATCCTGAAAAAAGGATAGAGCTCCAAATCGAAGCCTTCAGGGAAATGCCAGATCAAAAATTGATAATTGTGGGTGGCTATGCAGAAGGGGATCATGCATCAGCTTACGCAGCCAGACTGATTAATTCAATTCCTGAAAATGTAACACTGATGGGTAGTGTTGCGGAGGAAAAACTACTTGAATTATATGCATCTTGTAAAGGGCATATTACAACAGCATTTGATGAAGATTTTGGCATGACTCCTATAGAAGCTATGGCCTCAGGTAAACCAACAGTTGCGGTTAAAGAGGGAGGATATCTTGAAACTGTATTAGATGGAGTAACAGGTTTACTTGTGGAACCAGAGGTTTCTTCAATTGTTAATGCTGTCAGAGAGATATCTTCAAATCCTGAAAAATATAAAGCAGCGTGTTTTCAAAGAGCTAAGGAATTTGATGTTTCCATAATGCTTGAGAAAATGCGAAAAATGGTGGTTACATAAATATAATGGAATAATTAAAAACTAATTTAAGGGGAAAAGAATGAACAGGATCACTTCTTTATCTGTCAGGAATAAAATTATTACAGTGATGTTTTTTGCATTGCTTATACGCTTGATTCCGTTATCTTTTCTCTTTTCCGCTGGCAGGGTTACCTTCGTAAGTTATGATTCCTATTATCACATTCGAAATATCCTTTATACCACACAGCATTTTCCAAATCATATTTTGTTTGATTCTTACATCAACTACCCCTTCGGTTTTGATATAAGCTGGCCTCCTCTTTATGATATGTTAATTTCCCTGATAGCTTTAATAATAGGGCTTGGTAATCCTAGCAATAGCACTATTGAACTGGTTGCCGCTCTTTTTCCAGTAGTACTTGGAGGTCTTTCACTAATACCTTTATATTTTGTAGCTTCCTATCTTTTTGATAGCAGAACAAGTTTTTACAGTATAGTTGTTCTGTCAATAATGCCCATTCATCTGGCAGTTTCAATGTTTGGGGCAACTGATCATCATATTGCTGAAATTTTATTATCAACCACAGCTTTTCTGTTTTTTATCTTGTCTCTCAGAGAAGGTTTTATTTCTGATGTATCCAGCAAATTGATAAAAAATGATCTGTCATCGTTTGTTAGGTCCCGGACTGTTCTTTATGCCTTATGTACAGGTATCATTCTAGTTCTTTCTGCACTTACCTGGACAGGCTCTCCTATATTCATGGGTATTTTTGCGTTATATTTACCTGTACAACTGGCCCTTGATATGAGGGCTAAAAGAAATTCTTTTTATCTTTTGCTCAGCTATAGTGTAATGTATCTTTCTGCTATTGTGTTGATTATACCTTTTATATTGCTTTTGTTAAGGGACGGGTATGAGCTGAGTGCTGCTTTTGTTTCCTGGTTCCATGTGCTTTATTTGTTGTTGATGCTCCTTTTTGGAATAACATGCTGGATATTTTCCTTTTTTTTAGCTCAGAAAGGTCGATGGTGGCACTATCTGTTTGGTGTGTTCATATTTATTGCCTTTATTGTTTTTGGTATGCGTTCAGCAATGCCTACTTTTTTCTCAAACATCTCTTCAGGTATCGGTTACCTCTTAGGATTTGATGAAACTCTCAGTACTATAAACGAAGCTTTACCCCTGTTCTGGAATCAGTATGGGCAATTCACTTTAAGTTCGGTCTGGAATGGTTTCGGCTTGTTTTTCCTGTTATTTTTGGTCTCCATTACTCTAATTTTCCTAAAGGGAGAACCATCCAAAAACCCAACTATGACCTTCTTTGTAATCTGGTCAATTATTGTATTCGCACTTGCTTTCTCTCAAAGACGGTTTATGTACTTGTTATCAATCAATGTATCTGTTCTCTCAGGCTATTTTATGGGTCAGTTACATTCATGGCTTGTGCCAAAAACAATCAAAACACATGCAACGAAGCACAAAAACGTAGAGGTACATCAAAACAACATGCTTTTATTACTGCTAATTGGAATGCTGCTGCTGCCAGGTGCTTTGCTGTCTGTAAATGCGGTGTCTAATCCCTCAATTATGCCTTCTGACTGGGGGGATACCCTTGACTGGATCAAAGAGAATACTCCAAAGACTTCTTACTATAATGAACCTCATCAGATTCCTGAGTATGGTGTCATGAGCTGGTGGGACTTTGGCAATTGGATTATTTACAGGTCCCAAAGGCCAGTTGTAACTAATAACTTTCAGCCTTCAGTTAAAGAAGTTGCTGATTTTTTCATATCCCAGAATGAAATGGATGCAACAAGTATTCTTGAAAAAAGGAATGTAAAATATATAGTGACTGATATATCAATGGTAAAAGGAAAATTTTTCAGTATCGCTAAACTTGCAGGGGAGGACTATAATAGCTTCTTTGACGAAGAAACTGTTTATAGCGGTCTATCTACATCAACTAAGAAAGTGGAAAATAACAAGTTCATGAGTACAATGCTTGTCAGGTTACATATTTTTGATGGTAGCACCACAGGTCACTATCGTTTGGTATACGAATCCAACACCACTGTTACTAAGAATCCGGAAGTAAAATATGTGAAGGTTTTTGAGTATGTGCCAGGGGTGACCCTAAAAGGCAAGGCCCAACCAGATGAAGTTGTTTATGGTGCAACAACTATTATCACAAACAACGGTAGAAAATTCGATTATTATAATTCTGCAGTTGCAGATAGTTCTGGCAATTATACACTTGTGCTGGCATATCCAACACAGGAAAGCGATTCTTCCACTTATGCAATATTGCCATATACTATCATTGGAGATAAAAGCCGTGTTTCAAAAAAGGTAAATGTAACGGAAAGTGAAGTGCAGACAGGTGAAGTTTTAATGTTAGATATTCTTTAATTTAAATAGTTTTACTATGTTGGTATAGTCAGAATTAAATACTAATATTATTATATATCTCCTCACATTAAGTTAGGGTGATTTGATGCTTTACAGATGCCCGTTGTGCGAGGGTAAAATGAACAGATGGAGGTATCCTGCCATCAAAAGGCAGGATCAGTTCGGTAGACAACTTGTGATCTATAAATGTGTTGAGTGCGGTAACGAAGAGACTTATCCAGATCTTTGAGTTTCAGAACATTGAGTAAACTTCTTCATGTGGATGTATCACAAAACCTTCTGGTGTAATTTCATATGGATGTATCTTTTTGCTGTGGTCAGACCCCCGCATCTTATATATTTCCAAGCTTCGCATGCGCACGTTTTCATGTCTCTTGTAGTATAGCACTATGGTCCCATCGGTAACGAAGTTTTCAACACCAAACCGTGAGGGAGTTGATTCATCTATGACTTCACAGGTCATCATTGAAGTAAGCCCAATTACTTCAAGAGTTGTACTCAGTTTGAGCAATTCAACCCGGATTTTTGCTTGATCCTGCAGATAAAAACTTATCGATGTTGTGGAATCAATAAGTGCTCTTTGAGCATTGATCTCTTCTTGGGTTGTTATTATCTGGTCCATCAAAGAACGAATATCAAAAGGTCTTATATCCACATATTTTTCCTGGGAAGGTATACCGATTTTTGTAGAACAGGCATCTATTATGGCAAGTTTATTTTCCTCTTCCAGTTCCTCAAGATCCCAACCAAATTTTAGTACATTCTCGCGGATTTGTTCTGGTCTTTCCTCGGTGGCTACAATAATCCCGTTCTCACCATATTTAGTTATACCATTGTAAATGAACTGAATGGAGAAATTTGTTTTTCCGGCTCCAGATGTCCCCGAAACCAAATAGGTTCTGTCTCTGATAAGTCCTCCGCCACAAAGTTCATCAAAGCCAGGTATGCCTGTTTTCACTCTGTTGGGTCCTTCTTCCATCTTTATCTCTTCAGATATAGCGCCATCAAACATTTTACTTTTCGCCTCGTTTTGTACTTAATCTCTTTTATTTATAATATATCTGAGAAGATATAAATGTATTGAGGTGATGATAATAATAATGATAAATTTGTAATAATATTTTCTAATTTTTAATCAATTCGACAATCAGTTAAATACACTTTTTTTCTTGTCGTTCTTATAGAAAGTTCATTTTTTGCAGTTCGACATTTCCCGTTAAATACATCGATACTTGCCATTGCGACTCGAATAATTAACTCTTTGAGACCACAAAAGATTTAAAAGGGAAATTATTTAATAGGCTCTTGTAATCCAATATGACGGGATTAAGAGGGTGATGATGAGAACTTCGTCAATAGGCGAACGTGGTTGTTCTCCTTATGACGATCTGAGGGCGCATAAGCGTTCTGATACACTAATCCTCACTCTTATATCTATAAACTAACGGAGGAAAATAATGACTAAATTCGCAGCAGTTTCAATTGCTGTACTGATGCTGATGGCATTGTTTGTTACATCTGCAAGTGCAGCAACTTCTGTAAACACCGTGGAGATTAGAAGCCCGGTGTTCAGTGGTGCAAGATTAAGTGATATTACTGTGGAATTCGACTATACAGATTTCGCAGGATTCTATTATGATATTGACGACGACATCGGTTCAGAGTCATTGAGGATCGATTTGGTCACTGATCCAAGAACCATCCAGGATAATGGACTTGTATACCGTACAACCATCCAGAATGTAGGCTATGCATACGATGACTGGACAGGAACTTATCCAAAGATGGGCTTCCTTGCAGAGGAATATGTACCAGTAAACGATAATCCAGATATTTTGTCCAAGCTTTTGCTTGACAACGATGATAAGTATACTCTAAGAGTCGGTCAGTCTCTCGATCTGGGTGAAGGCTATGCAATTACACCCAAGCAGATTGATGTAGATGGTAACAAGGTCTGGCTCGAGCTTACTAAGGATGGTGCATTCCTTGATGACAAGGTTCTGACAGTAACCAACACAGATGTTGAGAACAGTACCTGGAACTATGAAGAAGATGATGTGGGCGGTGAAGACGATGTTGTTATCATGAGAGCTCACGTCAAGGAAGTATTCCAGGGTCAGGTAGACAGCCTTGCAGTTATTGAAGGTCTGTGGCTCATGTCTAACGATCCAATGGTTATCGAGAACGATGACAAATTCGGCAAACTCGAGGTTACCACCATCGGAGATAACTACCTTGAACTTAAGAATGATGGCGCTCTTACCCTTAGCAGGAATAAGGATATAGAGATAGCAGGCAATATGTTCTTCAAGGTTGCAGATTCTGCCGAACTCCGCTACTACCCGTATGCTACGTACACAATCGCTGGTGAGGGAACAACTCCAACTGAGCCAACCACTCCAACTGAACCAACCACTCCAGGTAACGTAACTGGGCCTACCACTCCAGGTAACGTTACCCCCGGAGAAGAGATCCCACCAACAACTGAAGTACCAGGAGAAGAAGTCCCACCAACAAATGAGACTCCTGAAAAGCCAACTCCAGGCTTTGAAGTGATCTTCGCAGTTGCAGGTCTCCTGGCAGTTGCATACCTTGTCAGAAGGAACTAATCTCAAATGAGAAGGGTTTTCCCTTCTTATCTATATTTTTTAGGTTATTTTCTATTATTATTGTCCTTCAAGATTATTTATAGGACAATCAACTAAAGGGTAAAGATTTTATTAACGAAATATTTACATCCGAGGTATATACCATGACCATGAAAAAACAGTTAAGTATAGTGCTAATTCTTGCAGTTTTGTTAATGGGGATTTCAGGCTGCATATTCACAGGAAATAACAGTATAAAGGATTCTGATGATGTTCCTGCAGTTCCATCAGAAGACGTTTCCCAACTTGTAGTGCTCAAGAATATTCCATATGGTTTTGAATACCTTGGTAATAAATCATTAACTTCAGATGTTGTGAACAAGGAATATGCCAAGGCAGAAAATGTAGTAGAAGCAGCTGAAGGCATCTATAAAGGTACAAATCTGGATTATTACATAACTGTGATAAAGTTTGAGGATACCATTTCAGCAGAAACTTTCCTTGCAAACTACAAGGCAACATTCAAAGTTCTCCAGAACAATGATACTTTCCAGCAGGTTGAATTTGCTGGTCATGAAGCCACAAGGGGCATGAGCTACTCTACCATAGGAGGCAAAAAATTTCCCCGCTACAAATATTTCTGGAATGCCGAGAACTATGTTTTCATTGTCATTGGCAACTCCGCCGATCCGGCTGTAGGACTTGAATTTGCAAAGGCTATAGGGTACTGATGTTGTCTTGTACATTTTCTTTTTTAAATCTGGTTCCAATCGATACTCTTTAATATGAAAATACCCTTTTAGATGCTACGCGATGCCCGGATGGCCTAGTCGGTTGGGGCGCCAGACTCATAGGGAATATTAACAAGTGCGTCCAAATCTCCTGAGAAATCTGGAGGCCGCGTGTTCGAGTCACGCTCCGGGCACTATCAGTTTAATAATCGATTATTTTTTCATTATTAAGAGTTGCAATATTCATTCAGTTATTCTACTCCATTAAACATTTTTAAAGCAACCTATATAATTTTCTTTTCTTCAGCTCGCAAAACATATATCCTGTGAATAGGTACATAGCCTCATGAACTTCCAGATTCTGGATGCAGACTATGTAACTGAAGGTAATATTCCTATTGTACGTCTCTTTGGTAGAGATGAAGCTGGTAAGAGCATCTGCTGTCATGTACCAGGATTTGAACCCTATTTTTATGTGAATGCTTCTGGTGAGCTTGATCTGATATGCAAGCTAATTAAGGAACGTTTTGATGTTGTGAAAAGCGTCGAAATAGTTCAGAGATTTGAACCAGTGGGATACCAAAAATCCAGAATACCTATGATATTGGTCAGGACCTATGAGCCAAAGAATGTTCCTGAGATCCGCGATTCTATACTGGAAATTCCTGGTGTGAAAGAAGTTTATGAAACTGATATATTGTTCAGAAATCGCTTTTTGATAGACAGAGGATTGCATGGAATGGGCTGGGTATCAATTTCTCCATCAAATGAAGGTATTCCACATGGAAAAATATATTGTGATGTTGTATGCTCAGATCCATATCCGACGGAAATAGAAAAACTCCCCAATGCTCCACTAAAATTCCTTTCCTTTGATATTGAATGTCTGCCTATTGGCGGCTCTATGCCTTCTCCAGATACATCTCCTGTAATAATGATAAGTCTCACATTTTCTCCTGTCTACAAAAGCCACGAGACAATTGTATTGGTAGCAAAACCGGTAGAAAACGCTGGTTTTGATGTAGAGTCTCTCCAGAATGAAGAGTTAATGTTCAAAAGGTTTTTTGAGATACTCAGGGATTATGATCCGGACATAATAGTTGGTTACAATATAAATGATTTTGACATTCCTTACATCACTGAACGGATAAAGTTTCTTGCAGATTCAGGAATAATGATAGATTCGGCTTCATCAAGGGATGGGAGATCAATGAGTTATCGTAAGATTGGAACAATGACAATGGTTTCATTGACAGGAAGAGTTGTTGTTGATGTTCTCCCTCTTATTCGCACTCAGTTCAGTTTGAAGAGATATACATTACGTAATGTAGCTAAAGAATTGCTCGATAGAGAAAAGCTTGATGTGGCACCTTCTGAAATGGAAGAATATTGGAAAGATGAAGGAGAAAAATTGCTGAAGTTCATTGATTACGCAAGACGTGACTCAGAACTTGCTATGGAACTTGTAATGAAATTACATTTACTTGATAAGTATATAGCTATCTCCAGAGTAAGTGGTTCTCTTTTGCAGGAAGTAATTGATGGTGGTCAAACTTCTATGGTAGAAAATCTCCTGTTGCGTGAATGTCGCAAGAGGGATCGCGTCATACCTCCAAAACCAGATGATAATATAGTTAATTACAGGAACAAGAGTAGTGAGGGTCTGAAAGGAGGAGAAGTGCTGGAACCTAAAAAAGGTCTTTTGGAAAACGTAGTTATCCTCGACTACAAGTCGCTGTATCCAACAATAATGATGGCTCACAATCTCTGCTACACTACTGTGGTAGAGAAGGATGTTCCTGAAGAGGGCAAGACAATCACTTCACCCTCAGGCGGCAGATTTGTAACAGCAGATGTTTCTAAAGGAATAATGCCAACTATCCTGGAAAATTTGCTCAATCAGAGAATAGAAACCAAGAAGCTTATGAAAAAGGTTTCAAATGAAGATGAGTACCGTGCTCTTGATGCCACTCAACTTGCCATGAAAATATTGCTTAACAGCTTTTATGGCTATGCGGGCTATACTCGTGCACGATTGTACAGCCTTACTCTTGCAAATGCTGTAACAAGCTTTGGAAGAGAGAACATCATCACTACCCGTTCACTTATAGAAAATAAAATTCATACAATATATCTCAAAGAGGGAAATGCCTATCTTAAAAGTGAGATTCAGCCGGATACACAAAGCAAGACAATCTCCCTTTCAGTAGTATACGGAGATACAGATAGTGTTTTTGTACAATGTATATCCAAAAGTGATATCTCCCTTGAAGATGCAGAATTGGTAGGCAAGAAAATTTCTGGCATAGTATCAGCTTCACTGCCTGATCCGATGGAGCTGGAGTTTGAATCCATTGCAAAACGTGCTCTTTTCATAGCGAAGAAAAGGTATGCTATCTGGGTATTTGAACGTTCAGGCGATGGCTGGAAAGATGTAATAAAGGTAAAAGGTATGGAAACCGTACGCAGAGATTGGTGTGAGTTGACATCCAAGACCTTAAACAAAGTGTTAGAATTGGTTCTTAAGGAAGGTGAAGTAGAAGCTGCAGTAAAGCATGTCAGAGAAGTAGTAGATTCTATTCGTAACCTCGATGTAACAAAGGATAAAGGTATCATTGATGACCTAACGATGACACGAATGTACTCCAAGAAACGTGAACACTACAAAAACAAGCAGCCTCATATAACGGTTGCCGAGAAGATGGAACATAGAACTGGTTCTCCTCCTCCTGTGGGGGAAAGAATACCATTTGTAATAACTGCAGGAAAAGATCTTTTTGTTAATCGTGCAGAAGATCCTGAATATGTCAGAATGCATAACGTCCCTCTTGATGTAGACTACTATATCAAGAAACAGATTCTTCCCCCCGTTGAAAGGATTCTGGGGGTTTTCGGCGTAGATCTTGCAAATCTGGATTATGATTCTAAACAAACCGGTATTTCAGATTTTACATATGGTACATCAGAAAAAAAGCCTAAAAAAGCCTATTCAAGAAAACAAGACTCAGATGTTTCATCGCCATCTAATGGCTCTCAGAGGTCTTTATTTGATTTTTGATCAGTTAAGTTTTACTCTTTCAGCTGTGACTACATACACTATACTCTGACATATATTACATATGTGGTCACCTATCCGCTCTAAATATCTTAGTACAAAGAGTAAATGTGATGCGTTGGTAATGATAGAGTTATTTTTGTTCATCATTTCTATGAATTGTTTTTCATTTTCAAAGAACAATTTATCCAGCTTGTCATCTTCTTCTGCTATTTTCCTGGCAAGCTCAGCATCATTGCTCGTAAAAGCTATAATAGTATCTTTCAGCATATTTTCAGCTATGTTACCCATTACAAATATTTTTGACAGGAGTGTTTCTATTTCAGCGTTTTCTCCATCAATCTCCAATGTCACCCATGCCATATTACAGGCAAGATCACTCAATCTTTCAAGATCTATAGCCATTGTAAGGCATGAAGTTATAAGTCTCATGTCTCCGGCCATAGGTTGCTGAAGAGCTATAAGATTAGATACACATTTATCTATTGTCATCTCATGCTCATCAATTATTTCATCCATTTTAATCGTCTCTTGAGCAAGGTTCTTATCCAGATTTATGAGAGATTCATTTGCATTTTTCAACATCATCAGTGATGTTTCAGCCATATTCAGCACATTTATTTTTAAAGCCTCTAAATTTCTATGATATTTTTCCCTTACCATCCCTTCACCCAAACCTTCCTGTTATGTAATCCTCTGTTTGCTTCTTTTGAGGGTTTTCAAAAATCTGTTCTGTTTTTCCATATTCAATTATGTCTCCGTTGAGAAAGAAAGCAGTATAATCTGATATTCTTGCAGCTTGCTGCATATTATGTGTGACTATTACGATTGTATACCTTTTTTTGAGTTCCATTATAAGTTCTTCTATTTTAGAAGTTGATATCGGGTCAAGGGCGCTGCAAGGCTCGTCAAATAATATGACCTCCGGCTTAACGGCAAGTGTTCTTGAAATGCATAGTCTTTGTTGTTGTCCTCCGCTTAGGTCTAGGGCAGACATATTTAGCCTATCAGCAACTTCTTCCCACAAGGCTCCTGATTTGAGCGCATCTTCCACTATTTTATCAATGTCTTTCTTTGCAGCACCATGTATTCGAGGTCCATATGCGATATTATCATGAATGCTCATTGGAAATGGATTCGGTTTCTGAAAAACCATTCCAACTCTTTTTCTCAGATCTACAACATCAATGTCTTTGGAATAGATATCTTTATTATCGATTTTAACACTACCCTCAATACGACAATTTTTTACAAGATCATTCATCCTGTTAAGACATCTCAAAAA
>JACIVZ010000023.1 GCA_014361205.1 Methanomethylovorans sp.
TCACCTGTGATATCACCACGTGGACCTTTTAAAGGATAGCCTTTTACACTCCATATCCGACCATCTGGTGTGGTTCTTTCAACTTCTCTTGAAAAACCTTCAATGTTAGCTTGCATTATAGAGCAATTGCCATCATTGTCAATCCCAACCGGCCATACTTCATTATAAAACTTACCTATGACTTCATTGCGCTCATGGTTGAAAAAATCGCAAGCCGCCTTATTGGCCCAGAGAATCCTCATTTCAAGGTCATGATAAACAACGTGTTCTTCCATACCATCTAGTATCATTTCTTTTTCAATCTCATGCTTGCGAACAGTTGCCTCTGCCTCTCTCCTTTCAGTAATGTCTCTTGCTATAGTAAGTATTCGCTTTTCTCCATCAAGTTCAACTATACTACAACTAAGTTCTACAGGATAAGTTGTACCATCTCTGCGCAGGTGCTCTGATTCAAATATTCCGTGATTAAAATGGGTTATTGCTGTCATTCTGGATTTTATAAGAGGAGAGTAATCAGAAGTTTCAATATCTTCTGGTCTTAATTTCAAAAGTTCTTCTTTTGAATATCCTAATCTATGGCATGCAACTTGATTTACTTCTAAAAAGTTTAAATCCATATCCTGCATAAATATTTCATCATTCACATTATCAAAAATATACCTGAACTTGTTTTCTGATCGGATCAGCTCTGATTCAACCTTCTTGCGGCGGGTTATATCCCTTGCAATGCTGAGGATCGCTTCGGAATTCTCATAGTTTATGATACGATTATTCACTTCTACAGGAACTATAGCCCCATGTTTGCCTACATACGCAGTTTCATAAGCAGAATACTTGTTTTTGAATAGTTCTTTTTGCATTTTTTGTTCTTTAGGAATAAAGTCAGCTAAAGTGATTCCAAGAAGCTTGGTACCAATCATTTGCTCCCTGCAATATCCTAAACATTTGCATGCCGCATCATTCATATCAAGGATATTCATCTCCATATCCTGAATAAAGATCAAATCATTACTGCAGTGAAACAATGTATTGAACTTGTGTTCTGAATATGATATCATATCATCTTTTTTTATTTGATATCTATCCAATTGATCTGTATCTGATGGTATATCCATAATATTAAGTGGTCTTTGCTCACCCGCTCCCCGAATAACATTCCCATATGCAGAAATGCAATTGCATCTTACGAAATCAGCATCCAGGATTATTGTTTTAAATATATCAAATGAGTATTTTTGTCCAAAAATAATCTTAGATGAGGCACGTATGTACCTCGAATTCATAGCACAGATTAAGAGTAAAAACAAAAAAGAAAAGAGAAAACCAAATATTGTATAATTGTGAATAATTAAATCCCTCATTCCCAAACTTCGGTTAGCGTTTAAGAAAGGTAGAAAAGATATCATATATGCTAAGAAAAAAAAACTTTTTGCAGATGGTTGCATCCAATTACCTCTTCCCATTATTTCATATTAAACAGTGATGAACTTAGCATATGTAAGATATGAATCTTCCGTTGAATATGTTCAGCTAGATACTTTATGAACAGTTAGATTTATAATTAATACCTGTATTACTGCTATTTTGATCCTGAATTTTAATCGTGAATGCGGGAGTAACCAAGTGGCCAACGGTGGTAGACTCAAGATCTACTCGCGCAGGCGTTCGGGGGTTCGAATCCCTTCTCCCGCACTTAAAATATGCTTATCTTTAACTGATGATTTTCTTTATTCGTTCCAAATTAAATATTCATTTATTCCATCTTACAGAAAAATTTATATACCTAAACATAAAAGAAAATGCTGAAAAAAGATTTAACAAGGAGTATACACCCAAAAACAGCTTTTAAAATTTCTTTTAAACTTTGAAAGACTGTATAATTCCAGCACTTTTTGTTTCTCATAAAGTAGTAAGAGTAGCAAGGAAATCTAAATCAATAGGTTAATGAGATTAATATAATTTTATTTACAATGGTGATTCATTGAAAGGAAGAATTACTTATGATGATGTGGTGCTGGCAACCGTGAAAGTTATAAGAAAAGCACAAACCTGCCTGCCTTCTGATGTTATTGCGGCCCTTGAAAGGGCATATGAAAAAGAAGAATCTGAAACTGCCAGATCTCAGCTTGGAGCTATTTTAAAAAATATTGAAATTGCTGGGGGTAAATCAGTACCCATGTGCCAGGATACTGGTATTCTGGTGTTTTTCATAGAAATTGGACGTTCCTTAATTCTGGATTTTGATCTTGAAGGTGCCATTATCGAAGGTGTGCGTCGCGCAACCGTAGAAGTACCACTTAGACCAAATGCAGTATCTCCCCTTTCCAGAAAAAACAGTGGGGATAATACTGGTAATGGATTGCCCGACATCAACTACACTTTTGTAGAAGGAAAAAAACTTACCATAATGGTAGCTCCAAAAGGAGCAGGTTCTGAGAATATGAGCACCTTGCACATGTTTAATCCCACGGAAGTTTCTAAAATAAGAGAATTCGTGTTGGAAACCGTCCTCAAAGCAGGAGGAATGCCCTGCCCTCCCATAGTTGTTGGAATTGGTATTGGAGGTTCTTTTGATAAGGCAGCAAGACTTGCAAAGCAAGCTCTTCTAATGGATATGAATGACATGAATAATTTTGAGCTTGAGCTGCTCAAAGATATAAACACTCTTGGAATAGGTACGATGGGTATGGGTGGAAGCATTACTGCTCTTGCTGTACATGTAAAGCAGGCATATTGTCATACTGCTTCACTGCCTGTCGCCGTTAATATACAATGCTGGGCCAACAGACATGCAAAAATAACACTTGGAGGAAATAATGAGCACTTATGAACTGTTCACACCTCTTGAAAAAGAAGATATTAGAAAACTACAGGTAGGCGACGTTGTATATTTAAACGGCATTATCTATACTGCTAGAGATGAAGCGCATGCTCATATATTAGAATTGGATGAAAAAAAAGAAAAACTGCCCTTTGATCTCGAAGGAATGGCAATATATCATTGTGGTCCCCTTATGGTGAAAGAAGAGGATAAATGGAAAGCTGTTGCTGCAGGTCCCACCACAAGTGCCAGAATGTCGAGCATGACGCCAAAAATGCTTGAAAGACATAATGTTCGTGCACTCATCGGAAAAGGTGGCATGCCTGGAATGGCTGATATCTTAAAGGATAGATGTGTGTATCTTGCCTATACTGGAGGATGTGCTGCACTTGCCGCAGAGTCAATAAAAAGAATATTATCAGTTCACTGGCTCCAATTAGGAATGCCTGAAGCCATATGGGTGCTTGAAGTAGAACATTTTGGTCCGTTAGTGGTTGGTATTGATGCGCATGGTCAAGACCTTTATGAAAAAGTGAGGGAATGTGCCCTCACAAGATTTTATCAGCTCAGATAAAGAAGGTAAATGTTACCCACGCAATCAATGATAATACTATAGAATGCTTCAGTCCTGCTGATACTGCTCCTTCTCCCATTTGTCCTGCCACAAGCCCACTGAAAAAACCCTGAACAAGAGAGGCATGGAACATCACCCTTATAAATAAATCTGGGTTGAAAAAACCTATGAACTGACCACCAGCACCGACTTCTGTGGCCGCCTTTCCTGCGGTTGCCATAGTAGGTACGAAGGTCATTGCAAGCATTGCTATGACAAAAAGGAAAACAAAGAAAGACATGTAGATGATAACAAGATAGACCACCATGTTACCTTTTCTTTCCCTTTCTAACTGTTTCACTTCAGTAGAGTCCCTGGCAGCAGCTTCAAGTACCTGAGAAACTCTTCCTCCTGCCCTGCTAGCCTGAGTAATTAGGGCAACTGATCTGTTAATAAGAGCAGTATTCATACGACGTGCGAAAGTGAGCAATGTTTGCTCAAAGGAAACTCCCCAAGACATTAAGTTATTCATTTTCTTTATCTCAGAGGATAGTTCCCCATATTCTCCTTTTGCAACGGTAGCAACTGACCTGGGAAGTGTAAGCCCTGCACGACTCATCTCAGAAATATCCCTCAGAAAAGTAGGCAAGTATTCTTCGATTTTACTAATATGTTTGATTTTTTTCTGGTACATTACGGAAGCCGGGAATATAGCTATCAGCACACTGAAAAAAATAAAATCATCTATTATAGGATTTGGCCAATTACGGGTAAGACCAATAACAAGGAATAGAAGTGCACAAGGTACACTTAAGATGAAGGTATATTCAGGATATGCACTGAGTGTCATATATGGATCTTTTATAAATTGTTTCAATAATACATTCTTACGAGAATTTTCCAGTCCAACACATAATGCTGTATTTTCCATCTGGTTGAGTGTTTCCTCATCCAAATTTGGAAGAGGGAGGTCATTTTGAAAAATTTTCTTTAATTTCATTCTCATGCCTCCGGGGTAATGCTGCTGATAAGCAGAATGTACATTGTACTTCCAAAGGGTATGATCGCATAGATGAGCAGATATAAGAAGATCATTTCAGCTCCTCCCATTATTGCCATGATAGATATCACAACTATCATAAACAATGGACCTGCAACAAATGCAGTAACATAGGTCTCACCCAGAAGACCCAAGGTTTCCAAAAATTCCTTTTGTTTTTGTCTGTTCTCAATAAGGTACTGTTCAGTCTTTATTTTAAAATATGGTTCCAGTTCTCCCCCTGATGTAATTACAGTGATAGCTCCCTGGAGAAAATCCTGTAAAGACGGAGAAGGTGTTGTAAGCGCAAGATTTCTCATTCCTGTGACAAGATTATGTCCCAAAAGCTCTACATCCCTAACCAAATATCTAGCCTCTACTGCCATATCTTTGTATATATCATTGGCTGCAAGAGACCGGAAAAGATCTAACGGCAGCACGCCTGCTCCTGACATTGAGGACATATAATTGATAGCATAAGGAAGCATACGTTCTATTCCTCTTTTCCTTTCCCCAGCCATCACAGCCGGATATATTACAAATGCTTTGTAGACAGCTGTGAAAACGAAAATTCCTGTTATCGCATTCAGAATAAACCATATAGCTATTTTTTTATATTCGCTGAACTGAAATATCCATTGGGGAGCGCCAATTCTTGAACCTGTGAAATCAGGCACACCAAAAAAATAAAATATTAAATTGATAACAAAAAGAGAAAATATCATACATAGGAAGGAAGTGAGCATCGCACCTGACAAGTACATGTCGTAGCCTATACTCATTCTGTTTCTTAGCATATTCAATCGAAGATCATAATATTCATGTCTTCGGTCAGCATACAACTTCCCGAATATTTCATAGGCTATTCTGAAATAAATGTTAGTCATTCAAATCCTGCCTTACCATTTTCATTATATTTTCAGGTTCCCTGCCGTATGTAACTACAAGTTTGGCAAAATCCTTGTAATGACTTATCTTTTTAAGACGGGCCCATTCAAGTATCTCCTGTCTTTTTTTAAGTTCATCCTTAAGCTTTTCTTCGTTCCATCCCCTATTCTCCATGATACTTTCCAGAACATATGAACGACCAGAATACTGGAAACTATCCTTTGCTGCATCCCAAATGAATACTTCATTTGTGAGAAGTTCGCCTGTTCTGGGATCAACACCTACAATTTCAGTGAGGGATTTGCATCTTCTGACCCTTTCATTATTCACTTTAACTTGTGCCTGAATAGAAACTATATCGAGAGCTTGTATCATGATCCTTGGAACATTGATTGGAGGGTTTTCAAGTCTGTGTACAACAGATTGAACTGAATCAGCATGCATGGTGGAAAAAGTAGTGTGACCTGTGGACATGGCCTGGAAAAGAACATAAGCCTCTGCACCACGCACTTCACCTACAATAATGTATTCTGGTCTTTGTCTTAACGATGCTCTTAAAAGTTCATACATTTGGATTGATCCATGTTCTTCCCCCGCAAAAGACTCTCTCGTCACACCCGGTATCCAGTTAGGATGTGAAAGATTAAGTTCCCTTGTGTCTTCAATTGATACAATTTTCATTTCAGGCTGAATGAAAAGAGATACTGCATTCATTGCAGTGGTTTTACCTGATGCAGTACCTCCCACAAACACTATGCTCTTGCTTGAGTCAACAGCCATCCAGAGATAAGCCATCATAGCTGTAGAGAATGTATGAAAATCAATGAGATTCGCTGGAGTTATAGGATTCTCATTGAACCTTCTTATAGTAAAAGTGCTTCCCCGAGTGGTAACCTCCCTTCCAAGTGTAATCTGGATACGAGATCCATCTGGCATAGTTGCATCAAGAAGAGGATTTGCTATCGAAATATGTCTTCCGCACATTTGGGCTATTCTGATAGCAAAAGAGTCAAGTTCATCATCGTCTGAAAAAATCACATTTGTGGGTACTGAATTGTATGCTTTATGGTAAATATAAATAGGAGTATTGGGTCCGTCACATGATACGTCCTCAAGCTTCATATCTCTCATTAGGGGATCTATTCTTCCATATCCAAGAAAATCCCGTATCAGGTGATACATTATTCTTTCCTTTGTACGAACAGAAAGATCAATTTTATACTCTTTCAAATATTTCTTTGCATGCTCCCTGAGATATTTTTCTGCATTCTTATGATTCGTTTCTTTTAGGTTAAGCTCCAACGTCTCAATCAACTGTTGTTTAATGTTATCCAACAGTTTTTGTTCCTCTTCAGAAAGTAGAGGTTCAAGTACCTGATACTGATATTCATGTGTCAAAGGATTGTATGCCATTCTTACATAAGCATAGGGGGGATTTACAGCATACATTTCTATTTCTTTGAAATTGCTTCCTTCAGGAATTCTGAAATCTACAATAGGACCATGTACTGCAACGTTATATTCCTCATCTTCTTCTTCTTTTTTAAAGATAATGGACATTAAACGCTGATGCAGAGGAAGTTGTTTTTCTTCCTCTTGTCTTTTGCTGTATTCTATATTAAGCTCCTTGCTGTCAATAATGTTTCTTATTTTTTGTTCCCAGTCTTTACTTGCATCAAAACCAATATTGTAAACCGTAATTAACTGCTGATGATCCTTGAATATTCGGGCTTTTATATCACTTATGCCATCATCACTGAATACATCATCATTTATATTCATAAAGCATATAGAACCAGCAGATACACCAGTATTAATGTCATTGATATCCTGCGATACAGGAAGAGCAATTTCACCAGCCTTACCATGAAGTTGGATCCCATTTGTAAGAGACATAATATGACCTCTTAATTTTTAGGCTGGACAAAGGGTAATTTTACTCCAGCACGATTTTTCTTTTCATTTTTCTGCTTAATTCTTCCTTTTTCCTCGCCTGATTCTGGCATTTTTATTCCAGAAAGCGATGCAGCAAGCCGATTCATTGCAATGGAAATCTCAGAATAAGGATATTTTACAACCACTGGACTTTTACCTGCGATGCTGTTTGGAATACTCACATCTTCAGGCAACATTTCAAGTATTTCAATATCAACAGATTTGAACAATTTTTCCCTGTATGCTTCAGCATGTTCAGGCATAGTTCTGTTTAGTACCATCCCCGTAACCTCTTTGCCTAATAACGCTGAAAAAACTTTCATCTTGGAACCATTGGCAATAGATGTTATCTCAGGAGTCAGTACCAATAAAACCTCATCACATACTTCGATGGAAGCAGCAGTTGCATGATTTATGCCTGTGGCTGTATCAATGATAATAAATTCAAAATTCGGGGATACTTCGGCTATGACATCTGTTAGTCTGGAGATGTCTGCTTTTTTAAACCCTTGTAAAGATAAACCACACGGAAGTACTTTAAGACCATTGGGTCCATCATATATCGCGTCCTCCACATTAGCTTCCCCAGCCAATACTTCGTGGAGAGTAATTTTATTATTATCTAATCCCAGCATAAGGCCTATGTCGGCCATGCCCAGATCTACATCAATCAAGAGAGTTCTTTTTGCAAGTCCAGCAAGTGCTGCTGCGAGATTGACAGCAAATACGCTTTTGCCAGTCCCTCCTTTTCCAGAGGTTACGGTATATATTTTGGCAGCCATATAGTCACGTCTTTTATATTTATTCAGATTTTGATGCAATTATCTACAGGAAAATATGTTATAAATATATAAAAAGGTAACTATAATTTTAAAGAAATTATAACTTCGCTTAATCTAAATATCAGAACATCCATCAAAAACACAGGAGAAAAAGTGTCAAAAGAAATTAAATTATATCTTTACCATGCAGAACAATGCGATCCTAAAAAGTGTACTGGCAAGAAAATGGTACGTTTCAAACTTGCCCACCTCGTAGAAAAAGTGAATGCTATCCCCAGAGGTTCTATACTTCTTGATCCAATGGCTGAAAAAGCTCTTTCTCCTGCAGATAACATCAAAAAGGGGATTACAGTACTTGACTGTTCATGGAAACATGTAGAATCTGTATTCCCTCAATTACTAACACTTGAACTGCAACATCGCGCCTTACCATATCTTGTTGCTGGTAATCCTGTAAACTTTGGCAGACCTTTCAAACTCACATCTGCAGAGGCATTTGCGGCATCTCTCTATATACTTGGATATAAGGACCAAGCTGCTTTCATACTTTCCAAGTTCAGTTGGGGACATACTTTTTTGGAACTTAACAGGGAGCCTTTGGAAGAATATTCCCTGGCAAAGGATAGTAAGGACATCCTTAAAATACAGGCCGAATATATTTAATTAATAGTTAATGGTAGGAGAAGAACACATGGCAAAGATACAGATAGGGGTAATAGGTGGCGGTGTCTGTGACAACAAAACTGAAATGATAGCTGAAGAAATCGGACGTGAACTGGCCATGCGTGGAGTAATCCTTATATGTGGAGGATTGGGAGGAGTAATGGAAGCTTGTGCACGTGGAGCTAAGCGACAGGGAGGAAACACAATAGGTGTTCTTCCTGGCAATAGCCGCGAAGAGGCTAATCGATACATTGATTTTCAGATAGTGACTAATATGGGGCATGCACGTAATGCTATAGTTGTAGCATCATCGGATGCATTGATAGCAGTGGGGGGAGAATATGGCACACTTTCAGAAATAGCATTAGCTCTTAAAATGGGGAAACCTGTTGTTATTATTGAGTCTAAATGGGTCATTGAAGGTGCCATAAGATCAAGTGATCCTGTAGAAGCTGTCGATTTAGCCCTAAATGCAATTGCATAACAGAGAAAAATTAACCTGACCATACAAGTATAATTCATAAAAGCTAAATATTGAGTTCCAGCCCGATTGGGCAATGATCAGAACCTGTTATTTCAGGCAGGATAAAAGAAGATACCACGTTATCTTTAAGATTATCACTCACAAAGAAATAATCAATTCTCCATCCAACATTCCTTTCTCTTGCTTTTGTTTTCATATCCCACCATGTGTACTGTCCAGGCTGGTCATTGAAAATACGGAAAGTATCTACATACCCATGATCTATTAACATGTCTATCCAAGCTCTTTCCTGAGGTAAAAAACCTGATACTTTCTCATTTTCTTTTGGCCTTGCAAGATCTATTTCTTTGTGGGCTGTATTCACATCGCCACAAACAATGATTTTCTTACCCTGTGATTTCAGATTATCCAGATGATTGAGAAATATGTTGTAGAACTCCATTTTGAAATCAAGCCTCTCTAGGGAAGCCTTACCATTGGGAAAGTATACATTTAAAAGTATAAACTTACCAAAATCAGAAGCTATAACCCTGCCTTCAACATCAAACTTTTCGTATCCAAGCCTGTAGCTGACTTCAAGGGGCTCGACTTTTGTGTACATGGCAACTCCGCTATATCCCTTTTTCTCTGCAGAGGAGAAATATGCCTTATAACCAGCTACATGTCTTAAGACAGAAGGTAATTGTTCCTCTTTTGATTTTGTTTCTTGAATACAAAGAATATCTGGCTTTTGAGTAGTGAATACATCCATAAACCCTTTTTTATAAGCAGCTCTGAGGCCATTTACATTCCATGAAAGTATTTTGATCCTACTCATCTTAATCCTGATTTTATTGTACAGGTTATATATAAACTGAACCTTTACTACGAAACTCAAATGTGTAAAAAGATAAGATAGAGGATACAATTATTTAATAGGATAGTATATACAATTAAAATATTAACAAATATATGTGGATAAACAAATAAATAAAGCCATGACATTTGAATTGGAACAATAAACAGAATTATAAAATAATTATGATTAGTTGAGCAGAAGTATTAAATAATAATAGTTATTAAGTAGTAAATATTATCATTTAAAATAAACATATGTGGGGAAAAGCATCTTGAATTACGATAGGATGGCCAATATAAAATACACAAATCAGAGAGTGGAAATAATGGCTTTCCTGCGCGAGCACAAAGACCATCCCACTGTAGACGAGGTTTATGAAGGCGTTCGGCAAAAGCTGACACGTATAAGCAAAGCTACGGTCTACAAGAATCTCAAATTCCTTTCTGAGAGAGGATTGATTGAGGAGGTGAACGTAAAAGGGGTAACAAGATTTGAAGCTAATTTCGTACCGCACCATCACCTCATCTGTAGGGAGTGTGGTAGAATAGAAGATTTTGAGTCAGAAGAATTGTTCGATTATTCAATGAAGATAGCTGGCGATATAGAAGGATTCAGTATCGATTCAGTGAACACTAATTTCTATGGAAAATGTAAGAAATGTCAGGAGGATAACAAAAATGGATGAAGAAAAAATAACTATGCCTTTAATAGGTGACGATGCACCGAGATTCACAGCAAAGACCACAATGGGTGAAATCAACTTCCCAGATGATTATAAAGGAAAATGGGTAATCCTGTTCAGCCACCCAGCTGATTTCACGCCGGTATGTACTACAGAATTCATGACCTTTGCTTCCATGCAGGATGAGTTCAAGAAACTTAACACAGAGCTTATTGGCCTTTCCATCGACAGTGTATATGCTCACATTGCATGGCTTAGGACCATAAAAGAGAAAATTGAATTCAAGGGTATGAAGAATGTGGAAATCAACTTTCCTGTGATCGAAGATCTGAGGATGGATGTTGCCAAAAAATTCGGAATGGTCCAGCCCAATGCCTCTAATACACAGGCAGTAAGGGCGGTATTCATTATCGACCCGAAAGCAAAGGTTAGAGCTGTGCTTTATTACCCTCTGTCCAACGGCAGGAACATGGCTGAGATCAAAAGACTATTGATGGCTATGCAGAAATCAGATGCTGAAGGTATTGCAACTCCTGCCAACTGGCAACCTGGAGAAGATGTTATTATCCCGCCGCCTGGTTCCTGTGGTGTTGCAAAAGAACGAGTTGAGAAAAAGGAAGAAGGCAAATATTGTCTGGACTGGTTCATGTGCTTTAAAAAAGAAACATAAACAAACAGGGGGCTGGGTACAACTGGAGATGATAGTGGATGGGAACAAAAGGTAGAGAAATTATAGGTCTTAATGTTGAAGAACTGATAGCTAAGCTTAACCGAGCACTTGCAGATGAGTGGTATGCATATTATCAGTACTGGGTAGGTTCAAAAGTGATCAAAGGTCCTATGAAGGAAGAAGCTGCTGCAGAACTTATACAACATGCAACCGATGAACTTCGACACGCCGATATGTTGTCCAGCAGGATTATACAGCTTGGCGGAACACCTGTACTATCCCCTGCAGAATGGGAAAAACTCTCACACTGCGGCTATGAGGCTCCGGAAGACCCCTTTGTAAAAAAGATCCTTGAGCAGAACATCAAAGGAGAACAGTGTGCCATCCAAGTATACAATGGAATCCTTCAGATGGTCAAGGATAAGGACCCTGTGACCTATAACATAGTGTTGCAGATTCTTACTGATGAAATAGAGCATGAAGATGACCTCCAGGCTGTTATGGAAGACATCGAATTAATACAACGAAAGAGTTAATTGTGTAATGGCTCATATCCATGGATTGCAGAGCCAATTTCTTTTTTATATCCTGAATCTGACAGTTTTCATTCTTAAAGTCCTATACTTTTTATGCATTGTTTCATTCAGTTCCAAAAATTCAAATAGAATGTTAACTAACGATAATTACATGAGTTCAATATATGGCAATCTTACTGATTCCCTAAATCCAAAACAACAGGCTTATGTTAATTTACAGCTTCCAGATCCCTATAATGGTGAATACTTACTGGGAGTATTTCATTTGATTCCAGAAGGGAAACTAAACATACTCCAGGCAGCTGCTGAAACTGCAGCAGAATCATCTACAGGAACAAATTTCAAAGTCAACACTGAAACTCCATTTTCCAGGACCCTGAATGCACTGGTTTATAAGATAGATCTCGAAAGAAATCTAGTATGGATAGCTTATCCATGGAGACTTTTTGACAGGGGAGGAAATGTCCAGAACATCCTTACCTACATCGTAGGCAATATTTTAGGTATGAAAGAAATTAAAGCTCTGAAATTACTGGATGTATGGTTCCCTCCATCTATGCTCGAACAGTATGATGGTCCAAGCTATACATTAGATGATATGCGAAGATATCTTTGTATAGATCGGCGACCTGTCCTCGGTACTATCGTAAAACCAAAGATGGGACTGACTTCTGCCGAATATGCAGAAGTGTGTTATGATTTCTGGGTAGGTGGAGGAGATTTTGTCAAGAATGATGAGCCGCAGGCAAATCAGGACTTCTGTCCCTATGAAAAAATGATTAAACATGTAAAAGAAGCAATGGACAAAGCGGTAAAGGAAACTGGCAGGAAAAAAGTTCACTCTTTCAATGTTTCAGCTGCAGACTTTGATACCATGATCGAAAGGTGTGAAATGATAGTAAGTGCTGGTTTTGAACCCGGAAGCTATGCATTTCTCATTGACGGAATTACTGCTGGCTGGATGGCCGTCCAGACACTCAGAAGAAGGTATCCTGATGTATTTATTCATTTTCACAGGGCAGGCCATGGTGCATTCACAAGGCCTGAAAATCCAATTGGCTTTTCAGTTCTGGTACTGTCCAAGTTTGCACGGCTTGCAGGCGCTTCAGGTATACATACCGGTACAGCAGGCGTTGGAAAAATGAAAGGAACTCCTGAAGAGGATATTGTTGCTGCTCATGCAATTTTATATATGAAGTCTCAAGGTCATTTCTTTGAGCAAACATGGACAAAGATACCTGAAACAGACAAAGATGCCATTGACCTTGTATCTGAAGATGTGGCTCATAATATTATTCTAGAAGATGATAGCTGGAGAGGAATCAAAAAATGCTGCCCTATTGTATCCGGAGGACTCAATCCTATCAGATTGAAGCCTTTTATAGATGTTATGGGGAATGTTGACTTTATCACAACAATGGGTTCAGGTGTACATGCTCATCCTGGCGGAACAAAAGCAGGTGCACAAGCTTTAGTTCAGGCATGTGAAGCATATCTTAATAAGATAGATATTGCTGATTATTCCAAAAACCATCGCGAACTGGCTCAGGCAATTGAATATTTCTCAAAAGCAGAGAAAGATGCTATGTAATGAATTTTTCATCAAATTATAAAAAATACATTTACTAAAAATGTCAAAATAAATAATGTTTACCAACCCAATGATAATAGAACTATATGTAGTGTGAAGTTACATTTGATGAATTCTATTTTATGAATAACCGATTAAAAATTGATAGTTATTAAAATATTTTTTGATCAGCATACCAATCTGCACAGTATATTAGTCTGTTGTAGTAAATTTAAAATGTTTATATTATCAGCGAGTATAAAATAAATATTATTTATATTTGCACTCATAGTTATATTTATATTTATGCTTATATAAATTATAGTTTATGCAAACTTTACAGTTTGTTCGTTTAAAGAAGAACAAAAATCTTATCTAATATAAAGCAATAAAGTTATAATCACTATAATCTGATAGGTATTCAAATGGCATCGAATAAGTTATTTACTTCGGCTTGTATATTCATTATATTGGTTTTACTTTTTATTCCGTGTGCTAATGGTATGTTATATGAGGCAAAATCTTTTTATGACAAAGGCCTTGAAATGAGACGTAATGGCTCTTATGCCGAAGCCCTGGAATTGTTCGATCAGGCGCTGGAGATTGATCCTCAATCAACAGAGATCCTTGAGAATAAAGCTGAAATTCATTATCTTATGGGTGATCCACAGTCTGCCCTTGATTCCTATGAAGCCATTTTAAAGATACGATCAAATTCCAGCGACATTATTTATAAAAAAGGCATTATGTTAGAATCATTAGGAAGATATGAGGAATCTCTTGATATTTATGAGAAAGCTCTTGATAAATTTTATTCAAAAAGATCATTGGGATCCAGCGAAAAATCCGGTGTTTATTCTAATACATCTGCTTTAAATTATTCGAATGCTACAATTTTTGATGTTGAATATATTCAATTGGTTTATCATAAAGGCAAATCTCTTGATGGACTTGGCAGGCATGATGAAGCAATGACATGCTATGATCAGATACTGTCGATTTTCTCTAACTATGCAAGTTCCATATATGATACAGGTTATTCTTATTTGCAGGTAGGCAGGTACAATGATTCAATCTCTTCCTTTGATGTAGCGTTGAAAATGGTTCCTGACGATCCAAAGATTTGGTTGGCAAGAGCAACAGCTTATGAAGCTGTCGGTGAATATGAAAAAGCTATTGCTGATTATGATAATGCCATCAATCTCGGGTCAAGCAATAATGATGCTTTATTTGGAAAAGCAAGGGTAGCTACTATTCTTGGTGATCATGGTTCAGCTATAGATGCCTATAAACTAATTCTATTACAGGATCCTTATAACATCAATGCCTGGTATCTTCAGGCACAGAGTTATGATAATATGGGACTATACATTGAAGCTGTCAACTGTTATGATCAGGTACTGGAATTTGATCCTCAAAATATTACTGCTTGGAATAACAAAGGTAGAAATTTAGATAATTTGGGCAGATATTCTGAAGCAATAGAATGCTATGATCGTGCGTTGCATTTAAACTCTGATGGTTCAAAAAGCGGATATGTTACAGATATATCATCATATCTTTTTATAGATGAATTATATTCGATGGAATGTTATAATGAATCTCCACAATTCAAGACCGATTCTGCTCGCATTTGGTACAATAAAGCAACTGCTTTATATAAACTTGGTAAATATGAAGATGCAATAGCATCTTTTGACCGAGTGACAGAGCTTGAACCAAATTTTGCCATAGTATGGTATAATAAGGCTAAAGCTTTTGAGATGCTCAATAAATATGAAGAAGCAATAGAAAGCTATAACAAAGCTCTTAATCAGGAATCATGTGCAAAAGTCTGGTTTGAAAGAGGTATGGATCTTGATAGAGTGGGACGTAAAGCAGAGGCAATAAAAAGTTATAACAAAGCTATTAAGGAAAAACCTAAATTTTCAGCCGCACTTTATGCAAAAGCTGTTGATCTGGAAATTCTCAAAAGGTACACAGAAGCATTAGATACGTACAATAAATTATTGGAATTGCATCCAGAATCTGCGGAGATATGGTATCATAAGGGTACGGTACTTGACAGACTGGGAAAATATGAAGAAGCTATATCAGCATATGAGAAAACACTTGAAATAAATCCTGGATATGAAGAAGCAAATTTCCGTATAAATATAAATACTAACATAATTCAGGCAGAAAATTCTGTACAAAATATTAACCAGATGATGAACGGAAAATCCACTATGTATGAGATTTTCAAGGGGGTGGTCCTTGCTCCCCTGGGTAATCCGGATAAATCTAACTCTGCAATGAAAACGATATTATATGGCAATGGTATGCAACAAGAAGTATTTGCTGTAGATTGTGCAGATGTATGGGATGCCAAAGGTATATCCTATCAAAAACTGGGCATGTATGACGATGCCCTTAGTTGCTTTGACAAAGCACTTATGCTTGAGCCGAAGTCTGTCAAAATTTTGTGTGATAAAGGTGCTGCTTTGCTGGATATGGGAATGGATCTATGGGCCATTGAATGCTACGAGAATGCTGTGACCATTGATCCAAATTATCCTCCCGCATGGTATTCCCTTGGAGTTGTCTCTTTCATGACAGGTGATTCAGACAGGGCACTCATGTGTTTTGACAATGTGCTTACTCTTGAGCCACAAAACACTGCTGCCATGCTCAAAAAAGGACAGATACTTTGTAGCAGAGGTTTATACGATCAAGCTATACAATATGCAAATAATGTTCTAACGATAGACCCCAAGAACGCTCAGGCTTTATGCGATCTTGGCGATGCCTACTATGCACTTGAAAAATATAATGACGCTGCAAATGTTTATGATAAAGCTCTTGAAATTGCAGCAGATAATGTTACAATACTGTATAAGCAGAGTGCTGCTTACGAAAAACTTGGTGAATTTGACAAGGCTATAAATAGCTACGATAAGATAATCGCACTACAGCCTCAAAATACTGAACCGATTTATCAAAAAGGATTAGCGCTTGACAGAATGGGAAGACATGCTGAAGCTATTGATTGTTATGACCAGTTGCTCCAGTTGAATCCTTCTGATACTTTGATATTGGGAACTAAAGCCTTTTCTTTCTATCTTAAAGGGGATTATCAACAGGCTCTTGCTGAATATGATAAAGTTTTAGCGATTGATCCTGCATCTGTATCTGCCTTTTATCACAAGGCTACAATTTCCTATCTGGTGAGCAGTTATAAAGGCTCAATCTATTATTATAATAAAACTCTTGAGTTAGATCCTACATGTATCACTGCTTGGTATAACAAGGGTTTCATAATGAATATAATAGGTCAGGTAGAAACAGCTATATCTTGTTACAATAATGCTCTGGCCATTGATCCTAACTGCCAGTCTGCTCTTTACAACAAGCGCTTTGCTCTTTACAGGATAGGTAAGTCTGATGAGGCTGATATATGTAAGCAAACATTGGAGGCAATTGATCCTGAATTCGAATCTTCATTAAAAGATCGTGGTACACAGTTTTTCCTCCCAACAGTCTACAGTGAATCTCTTGATTACAAACTTCCGGAAAGATGGTATCCTGAAGTAACTACCACTGCACAACAAAATGAAAGTAATAATTTACAATTATACCAAGTTCCTTCATTCAGTGCCGCTAAAAAATGATCAGAAATAAATTCTGGTATGTAGTATTTATCTGGATACAGTTTCATTCCTCAAAGCATATTTATTGATTGATATTTTATAAGTGAAAGTCACTTTTGAAAACTTCTGGAGACTAAACAGATGGCAATTCATCCAATTGAATACCGTTATGGTACTGAAGAAATGAAGTTCGTCTGGAGCGAAAAGAACCGCCTGGAAAAATTAATGCTGGTAGAAGCTGCATTAGCCAAAGCTGAGGCAGATATCGGATTAATCCCAAAAAGAGCTGCAGAGATAATCTCAAAAAGCATAGGTCTTGTGGAACTGGATCGTGTGAAAGAGATAGAAGATGAAATTCATCATGACATGATGGCTGTAGTTATTGGAATAACAGAAAAATGCAGTGATGATGCTGGAAAATGGGTTCATTTTGGTGCCACCTCTAATGATATTCTAGACACAGCTACTTGTCTGCAACTTAAAGATGCTGTAAAGATACTGGAAGACAAAATGGTAAAATTGCTGGATGTACTGCTGACCCAGGCTGAAACTCATAAGCATACTGTCTGTGCGGCAAGAACACACGGTCAAATAGGTGTGCCAACAACTTATGGCCTTCGGTTTGCCATCTGGGCTTCTGAAGTAGCACGTCATATTGAACGTCTTGAACAGCTTAAACCTCGTTTGCTAGTTGGACAGATGACTGGTGCTGTAGGTACTCAGGCAGCTTTTGGCAAGAATGGTATTGAAATACAAAAACGTGTAATGCAATATCTGGAAATTGGTTCAGTAGACGTATCCAATCAGATAATTCAGCGGGATAGACACGCAGAATTCGTTATGTGGATGGCTAATACAGTAACAACTCTTGATAAAATTGGTGTGGCCATACGTTCTCTCCAGCGGACAGAGATTGCCGAAGTAGAAGAAAGCTTCACAAAGAAGCAGGTAGGATCTTCCACAATGCCTCACAAAAGGAATCCTATCAAATCTGAACAGATATGTGGGCTTGCAAGAATAGTACGTTCTATGGTGGAACCAGAATTGTTGAATAACACTTTATGGGATGAAAGAGATCTCACTAACTCCTCATGCGAAAGAGTCGTTTTTCCTGAAGCATGTGTGCTTACAGACCATATAATAAAACTTTGCACAGGTGTTATAGAGAATTTAAGATTCTATCCCGAGAACATCCGTCGCAATCTTAACTTGCTTAGAGGGCTTAATATGGGAGAAGCATTGATGATAGAGCTTGCGAAAAGAGGTGTAGGTCGTCAGGAAGCTCATGAAATAGTACGTTTAAGTGCAATGGAAGCTCATGAAACAGGTAAACACTTCAAGGAAGTATTACTTACAAATCCTGAAGTCATGAAATATCTTACAGAGGAAGAAATCAACAACCTTGTGGATCCACATAAGTACATTGGTACTGCTGTGGAGCAAGTAGAAGCTGTTATTGAGAAACTAAGGAAAAGGATCTCTCACATCACATGAATTTTAACATTCTTGCATCATATAAATCAGATATCTCTTGTATCTATTACCCTTTTACTTTTCTTTTCACTGCGAGGCAGATCACCTATATTAAGACATTCCACATCCACAGAAATGCCGATGAGATCATGAAAAGCCTTTTTGATATCTTTTTCCCTTGTCTGTCGGAAGCAAGGGTCATGGGCATTTTCCACTTCCACACGAAAAAGCATGGATTCCTTACCACATTCGCGGGACAACAGAACCTGGTATTCACTACTGACGCCTTCAACTTTGTGAATGAGATCTTCGATTTGTCCGGGGTAAATATTAACACCTTTGATTTTGATCATGTCATCAGTGCGGCCTAATATCCTGTCAATACGGGGAAAAGGGCAACCACATGCACATTGACCATGTATGAAACGGGTAAGATCCCTTGTCCTGTACCGTAAAAGGGGTGCACCTTCTTTTGACAGAGTAGTCACAACAAGTTCACCCAGCTCTCCATCCGGCAGTATTTCACCTGTTATCGGATCGATGATCTCAAAGTACAATAGGTCTGACCAGTAATGCAGACCATCATGCAGGCGACATTCCTGTGCAATGCCTGGGCCGTAGATTTCCGTCAGGCCGTAAATATCAAAGCTCTCCAGACCCAGCTCTTCCTCAATGCGGGCACGCATTTTCTTACTCCACCTTTCTGAACCTATAATACCTTTCTTAAGATGGATTTTGTCTCTTATACCCCTCCTTTTGATCTCTTCTGCAAGCAGCAAAGCATAGGAAGAAGTACTTGTGATGGCAGTACAACGCAGGTCCATAAGCATTTGAAGCTGTTTTTCCGTATTTCCGGGACCCATGGGCACTGCCATAGCTCCCAGTTTTTCAGCACCCAGCTGAAAACCAATGCCTGCAGTCCACAGACCGTAACCAGGTGTAATCTGAATTCTGTCCTTGTTGGTCAGTCCTGCAAGCATATAGCATCTTTTCATCAGATCTATCCATAAATCCACATCTTTCTGTGTATATGGAATGATAATCGGCTTACCGGTAGTACCTGAAGAGGAATGTATACGCACTACTTTTTCTTCAGGTGCTGCCTGCAGACCAAGGGGATAGGCATCTCTCAGTTCTTCCTTGTATGTAAAAGGAAGAATACGAATATCTTCAAGACTTTTAATAAATTCTATTTTCACATTTTCTTTTGAAAACTTATGTCTGTAGAAAGGACTATTCTCTGATATATATTTCAGCAAAGAGAGAAATTTATGAAACAGTTCTTCTCCTGAAGGTACTATATATTCTTCTAATATACTATATTGCATTGAATGTGAATACATTTTGATCCGTGCCTTGAAATATAAAATTTAATTGAATGAACTTATTATAGCTATAATGTACAGCTCTATACTTAATAATCCCATATAAACTTTTATTTTGAGTTATTTAAACTAAATTTAAGAAAAATCATGCTGAATCAGAATAGATAGGAAATCGGAAAAAGAAAATACACAGCAAATGGCTTATAACATAATCCTATAATATAATCTTAATTTATTTATACCAAAAATAAGCCAATTATTCTGAAGATGAATATTGGATTGCTTGATAATGCATTTTTATTGAATTCAAAAACTTCAAAATACGACCAAAATACATCTTTAAATTAAACTGTTACCGAATTGGCGGTTTATAAATGTCTGAAGAGATCATTGTACAGGTTGCACAGGCATATCCCAGAGATGCAGGCAGAGGCATAGCTCGCCTGGAAAAAAATCTGATGCAGCAACTGGGAGTTACGAGTGGCGATATCATTGAGATAAAAGGTAAAGAAAAATGCTACGCTATTGTATGGCCAGGTTATGCAGATGATACAGGTAAGAGAATTATCCGCATAGATGGCAATCTGCGTTATAATGCTAAGATCGGGCTGGATGATCAGGTTATTATCAGGAAAATACTGGCTCATGAAGCTGAAAGTATCACCCTTGCGCCCACCCACCACGTCCAGCTGATAGGAGGTTCACGTTTTATCCTGAGAATCATAGAAGGCAGACCACTTTCCAAAGGAGAAAGGGTAAGAATAGAAACAGTAAACAACCCTATAACGTTTGCCGTCCTTGCAACCAAACCTTCTGGACCGGTTGTAGTTACTCGTAACACTCAGATAGTGTTGCGGGAAAAACCTCTGGAAGAAACTATAACCCGTGATCATATCACCTATGAAGATATTGGAGGTCTCAAACGTGAGCTGGGCATGGTAAGGGAAATGATAGAACTTCCCCTGAAACATCCGGAATTATTTCAGAAATTGGGCATTGATCCACCGAAAGGTGTGTTACTTTATGGACAGCCAGGCACGGGAAAGACCATGATTGCAAGAGCTGTAGCCAATGAAACGGATGCAAATTTTATATCTATCAGTGGTCCGGAGATAGTATCAAAGTACTATGGAGAAAGTGAGCAGAAACTTCGCCAAATGTTTGAGGATGCAGAAAAAGATTCACCTTCTATAATTTTTATTGATGAGATTGATTCTATTGCACCTAAGAGAGACGAAGTTATAGGAGAGGTGGAGCGCAGAGTTGTAGCTCAGTTGCTTTCACTTATGGATGGTTTGAAATCAAGAGGCAGAGTTATTGTCATTGCTGCAACCAATCGTCCTAATTCTATAGATCCTGCTTTACGCCGAGGAGGGAGATTTGACAGAGAAATAGAAGTGGGTATCCCAGACCGTAACGGCAGGCTTCAGATACTGTACGTACATACACGTGGCATGCCAATTGAGAAAGATATTAGTCTTGAACAGATAGCAGCTGTAACCCATGGTTACGTGGGAGCTGACATCGCATCCCTGTGCAAGGAAGCAGCCATGCATGCTTTACGCAGAATATTGCCAGAAATACATATAGAAGATGAGATACCACCAGAGATAATGGATAATCTTATAGTGACAAGGGCTGACTTTGATTCTGCTCTGAAAAACATAGAACCATCTGCAATGCGTGAGGTATTTGTGGAAGTTGCTCATGTACGCTGGGAAGATATAGGCGGATTGGAAGCTGCAAAACAGGAACTAATCGAAGCAGTGGAATGGCCTCTGAAATATCCTGAGATGTTTGAAGCTATCAATACCACACCTCCAAAAGGTGTATTGCTTTTTGGTCCACCTGGAACTGGTAAGACCATGCTAGCTAAGGCAGTTGCAAGTGAAAGTGAAGCTAATTTTATCAGTATTAAAGGTCCGGAACTTTTAAGCAAGTATGTAGGAGAATCCGAAAAGGCTGTGCGTGAGACTTTCAGGAAAGCTAAACAGGCTGCTCCATCTGTTATTTTTTTTGATGAAATAGATGCCATGGCACCTGAAAGAGGGTTAAGTACTGATGCTCATGTTACGGAACGGGTAGTAAGCCAGATTCTCACTGAAATAGATGGACTGGAAGAATTAAAGGATGTTGTAGTTATTGCTGCCACTAACAGACCGGATATCATTGACCCTGCCTTGCTGCGCCCAGGAAGGTTTGATAGGCTTATATATGTGAAACCACCAGATAAAGAAGAACGTAGAAAGATATTTGAGATACATATTCTAGGAAAACCTCTGGCTGAAGATGTAGATCTTAATTTGCTTGCAGATATGACTGATGGATATGTAGGTGCAGATATAGATGCCATCTGCAGAGAAGCTTCACTGCTGGCTCTGAGAACATTGATCACAGCTGGAATGACAAAAGATGATGTAAAAACAATAGTAAATGATATAAGAATATCCATGAGTCATTTCAGGAAAGCTATTGCCAGAATAAAACCTACAACTTCCCGTACTGCAATGAATCTCTATGAAAAAGCAGCTGAAGCTTATTCAATATATACTGATAGTTATGATGAAAAAAAAGATGAGCTGAGTGGTGGCACTGCTTACCAATAATATAATGTGTTTTATTTTTCTGATACTAACACAGTTTTTGGGTTTGATAGAAAATGTTTGAAAATATCATCATTAGGATCAGAGAAGAACTTAATCTGAATGCCGATGAAAAAACAAAAAAAACATCTCTCCGCTTTTTTAAAGAGGAAATCAACTGTTATGGTGTGAAGGCAGCAACTGTACGAAAGATAGCTGATAATTATTTCCAACAAATAAAGAATGAAAAGAAGGAGACCATCTTTTTACTTTCTGAAGAACTTCTAAGTTCAGACCTATTCGAAGAATCGGCAATTGCTTTTGAATGGATCTATCGTATGCGTGAATCTTATATGCCTAATGACTTTGATATTTTTGAAAAATGGATAGACAAATACGTTAACAACTGGGCAAAATGCGACACTTTATGTAATCATTCAGTTGCTTTTTTTATAGAATCTTATCCCCAATATATTAGTCGATTAAAAGAATGGACAAAATCAGATAACAGATGGTTTAGAAGAGCAGCAGCTGTAACCCTTGTACTGCCTGCCAGGAACGGAAAATTCCTCAATGATGTTCTTGATATAGCTGACAGATTGCTGATGGATGAAGATGACCTTGTGCGTAAAGGTTATGGATGGATGCTTAAGGAGGCAAGTAAAGCTCATCAGCAAGAAATATTTGAATATGTAATGAAAAACAAAAAAATTATGCCAAGGACTGCATTACGATATGCTATAGAAAAATTCCCTCCCGATTTGAGGAAAAGGGCAATGGAAAAATAGCGAAAATCTTTGTTTTCTGTTCTTTACAATATTGTTCCGTGTTCTATGATTACAATGTAAACAAGAATTTTTAAGGGTTATTCAGGGAAAATATCTTCATATTAAATACTTTATAATCTATATGACATAAATATAAATGGAGATGTATTGAATTGACTTCATCAACAATCATTCTCGTTCTTAGCCTTGTGATATTCGCAACTATCCACAGTTTTATGGCCAGTTTGCCCTTCAAACGCTTTTTTATTAAAGTCGTAGGACCCAGTGCAGATAGACTGTTCATGCCTTTATTTAGCTTCATTGCAGTAATCACCTTGTTACCTGTGGTTTATTTGCTTTATAAAAATCCGGGACCTTTGCTCTATATTATACCTTCTCCATGGCGCTGGTTAATGATTAGCGGTCAGTTGATAGCTGCAAGTATTGCTCCCCTTGCTTTGCTGCATGCACCCCATCGGTTCAGGATACGTGCACAGCTCTCTCCTCCCCGGACCCACGAAGCTGGTACTCTGGATATCCGGGGTATTTATCAATGGGTAAGAGACCCCTTTCTTCTCTCAGGAATAGTCATGATATGGCTTACACCCTTTATGACCCTGAACCTTCTTATATTATACATTTTGGCAACGATATATCTGTACCTTGGATCTCTGCACTGGGAAGCAAGGCTAATTGCCCAGTTCGGCGATGAATACCGGGAGTATCAGAAACATGTCCATAGAGTGATTCCCCGGCTTAAAAAGTACTATAAATAAATTTATGGATGGAAGGATAGTATTTTAAAAATATTTTCGACAATATCTTATCATTTAATTTTATTGAGATAGCTGAAAACAATATTATTGAACTTTTCAGCTTGCTCTATTGAGCAAACATGGCCACAGTTATCTATTATTTCCACGTGTGAATTATTTATTCTTTTACTATACTTTAAAGTGTCTTTTAAAAAAAGATAATCTTCACTTCCTGAAATATAAAGAACTTTAATATTAGCATCCAATTTATCAATCCAATCCAGACTGTTTGTTGTTTGTGGAATAATATCCACCCATTTGCAAAACTCATCGTATCCTAATTTCTTTGCTTCGTTTACAAAAATAGTTCTGGATCTTTGATGATTTTTTTTGGGCATAATGATATAAGCAAAAAATCTATACAGAAGCATGTAATTGACATTTCTTTTAAATTTTATTGCTAAAAAAAGTAAAAATCTTGTTTTCAGATTGAACTTAATTATTCCACCGCCCATTATCAAACAATTTACTTTATCAAGATATATTACAGCAAATCGCAAACATATCAGTGAACTGAAGGAAAAACCTAAGAAA
>JACIVZ010000024.1 GCA_014361205.1 Methanomethylovorans sp.
CATCATTGATTATTTTTAAAAATGAAAATTAAATTCACTTTAAATTCTGAGCAAATAATATAAGTACACATCTCCTTTTTTAAACTAAGGTGAATTTATATTTGTAATATCTTTTTCTTGGCTCTGTAGAAATGCTCGTAAAATCACTATCATTCAGTTTAATTCCGCAAATACAACCAATTTATAGGAGTACATTTGAAAATATTCAGGGCATAGAAAATTGTATGATTAATGAGGTTTTCTACAGAGCCTTTTTCTTGAAAAGATATTACATAATACATATAACTATAAAACAGAATAATAGGGAAAGACAATGATTCCTGAAATCAATATAAAAATAGGGGGAGAAGCTGGACAAGGAATACAAACAATAGGTCTTGCACTATCCAAAACCTTTCAGAAAAGCGGGTTATATGTTTTTTCAACACAATACTATCTTTCACGAGTAAGGGGAGGACATAATTATTTTCAGATAAGAGTAAGTGATCGGCCGATCAAAGCAATATCTGACAGATTGGACTTATTGATAGCACTGGATAGTCTATCAGTTCAAGAGCATATGGAAGAGCTCGATAATGGAGTAATATTGATAGACAGACAAAGTAACAAAATTCATAGTGATGACAAACAGATATTTGATGTGCCTTTTGCCAAAATTGCAGAAGAAACTGGAGGAAGCAAATTGTATGCAAGCACCGTGGCAACTGGAGCTGCATTGGGCTTGCTTTGCTATGAACTTGAATTTCTGGAAGCTGTGTTAAAACAGAGCTTTGCAAAAAAAGGAGAAAATATAATAAACAATAATATTAACGCTGCAAGAGCAGGCTATAAATATGCACGGGATAAGTATTTAGGTAAATGTAAATACTCTTTTGAAAATTTGATCAAAAAGTCACAAAAAATGCTTATAAGCGGAAACGATGCTGTAGGGCTTGGTGCGCTTGCAGGGGGTGTGCAATTTCTTGCATCCTATCCTATGACACCTTCAACTGGAGTTATGAATTTTATTGCTGCACATGCAGATAAGTTCAATGTGGTGGTGGAACAGGCAGAGGATGAGATAAGTGCTCTGAATATGGTGTTGGGTGCTTCGTTTACTGGAGCAAGAGCCATGACTACTACATCAGGAGGAGGATTTAGTCTCATGGTAGAAGCTTTGGGACTGGCAGGCATGACTGAAACACCTGCAGTAATATTCCTTGGACAGCGCCCCGGACCTGCAACTGGACTACCTACAATGACAGAGCAGAGCGATCTTTTATTCGTCTTACATGCAGCTCAGGGAGAGTTTCCCAGATGCATCCTTGCACCTAAGACACCTGATAATGCTTTCTATCTTACTGCCAAGGCTTTCAATATAGCCGATAAGTATCAGCTGCCAGTAATAATCATGAGTGACCAATATCTTGCAGATTCCCAGTTCACATGTGAGCGCTTCGATGCTGCAGAGATAATTATTGACAGGTATCTGCTTTCTGAAGAAGAACTCAACTCTTTGACAGTATACAAGCGCTATGCAATCACTGATGATGGTATTTCACCTCGAGCTCTTCCTGGACAGAGTCGGCATGTGGTCGTTGCAGATAGTGACGAGCATAATGAAGAGGGACATATTGACCAGAGTGCTTACAATCGTATTCGCATGATGGAAAAGAGAATGAGAAAACTTAAAAAACTTACACAGGAAATGGAAGCACCTGAGATATATGGTCCAGAAGAGGCAGATGTTACTCTAATAGGATGGGGATCCTCTTATGGGCCTCTAACAGAAACTGTGGATTTGTTGAATGAAGAAGGATATAGTCTAAATCTATTACATTTTACTCACATATTTCCACTCAACAAAGAAACTTTTTGGAAAAATATAATCAAAAATAGTATTACAGTATGTGTGGAAAATAATATAACAGGACAGTTTTCGAAACTCTTGAATGCAGAAGCAAATGTCAATATCGATAAAAATTTACTCCGATATGACGGTATGCCATTCACCCCCGGATATATAATACGTGCCCTGCGTGAAAAGAAGGTGATCTGATGGTTACAATGGAAGATTATCATCTTGACACTGAAATAGAATGGTGTCCAGGATGTGGGAACTTTGGAATCCTTAAATCTATAAAGAAAGCGCTTATCAATCTGGGTATATCTCCTCATGAAGTTCTTATCGTTTCTGGGATAGGGCAGGCAGGTAAACTACCTCATTATATGAAATGTAATACTTTCAATGGACTCCATGGAAGAACTCTTCCTGCAGCCACTGCCGCAAAACTTACTAACCATGAATTGACAGTTATAACAGTAAGCGGTGATGGGGATACATATGGTGAAGGGGGAAACCACCTCATTCACACCATCAGACGTAATCCAAACATAACCTCTATTGTTCATGATAACCAGATATACGGGCTTACTAAAGGGCAGGCTTCCCCTACAAGTGAGGTAGGTATGAAGACAAAAGTTCAAACGCATGGGGTCTTTAATACTCCGCTTAATCCACTTGCTCTTGCAATAGCACTTGATTGTTCCTTTGTTGCGCGAGGATTTGCAGGAAATATAGAACATTTAACGAATATCCTGACTGAAGCAATTCAACATAGAGGCTTTGCGTTAGTGGATATTTTGCAACCTTGTGTCTCCTTTAATAAACTTAATACCTTCAAATGGTATGCAGAAAGAGTATACAGGCTTGATGAAGATGGATATATCCCTGATAACCGGATAACTGCTTTTGAAAGGGCTCTTGAATGGGGAGAGAAAATACCTATAGGAGTGTTCTATAAGAAAGAAAAAGCTATTATGGAAGATGGGTTCAGTGTGCTTAAAGATGGGGCTCTCATTAAGAAGCAGAAAAATCACTCCATTATAGAAGAGTTAATAGATTCTTTTATATGATTTTTCAATGCCCTTAATGTACTTGACAGAATAACATATCTCAGATTTTAATTTTTTAATATACCCCTTAAGACCAGCAGTTCTTCAAAAAAACACTTTTTTTTTGCCACAATTTCTGTTTCAAGACCTGAATCTCGCATCAGCCAATTTATTATTTTAATGTCATTGAGAGAAGAAATAATAAGCAACAAAGTTCCCATGTAGCAAAGATGAGATCTTACATTCTGAAGGAACAAACGAATAGAATCTGTGCCATCAATACCACCATCAAATGCATAATTGAGCCACCCCGGAATCTTGTCATCCTCTGTAGTAGGAAGATATGGAGGATTAAAAATTATCATATCAAAGTTGTTTAAAGGTTTGAAAGCAGAGAACATATCAGCTTGTATGGTCGGAACGCCATTTTCATATGCACATTTCACTGCATGGGGATTTATATCTGTTGCAAGCAGATTCACCTCAAAATTAGCTTTTATGACAGCAGATACAAAACCTGTTCCTGTGCCTATTTCGAGTATATTCATGCCATTATTTACATAATCAAGAGCAGCATCCGCAAGCAGAAAAGAATCATCTCCCGGCTCATAGACATCATTCACATACTGCACACATGCATTTCTGTATTTAATAAAGGGCATCATACCTCCTGCTGCATTTCAACTATCCTATTAGATAGGGCAGCAAGTTGTGCAGGATCCAGATTCTCGGGTCGCAGTTTCATCATATCTTCCGGCAACTGGGAAACTATCTGTTTTACATTACGTATGCCAAGCATATGGTTGCTTTCTATGATAGCATTTTTCAATTTTTTGCGCCTTTTTGTGAAAATAGCTGTAACAAATTTCAGGAAAAAATTACTGTCGATTACAGCAAAAGGAGGAGGTCTTGGACAAATCTTTACTACAGCCGAATCTACTTGTGGGGGAGGGAAAAAAGCACCTTTAGGAACTCGCATTAAAATTGAAACATCTGCAAAATATGAAGTGTTTACAGTTAATCTGCTATAATTATCTGATCCTGGTTTTGCAATTAAACGCTGTGCAAACTCATATTGGTACATGAGTATCCCTAATTTGAAATGATGCTTGAAGAGTTTAAAAGTTATTTCAGAAGAAATAGAATATGGTAGATTTGCAACCACTTTATCAAAGTCAGGTAATTCAACTTCTAGAATATCTCCATGGATGATCTGTAGTTTTTTCTCTTCTTTGAATCTATCTTCCAGTATAGCCACAAGCTTGTGATCAAGTTCTACTGCTATTACTTTATCTGTATAGCATAACAGACGTTCTGTAAGATTTCCTATGCCTGCACCAATTTCCAATACCTTTTCACCAGGAACAATATGAGCTGCTTCAACAATCTTATCCAGTATCCTCTCATCTGCAAGAAAATGCTGATCCAGTTGTCCTCCACGTATCCCATAATAGTTCAATATATTACGAACCAAGGATTAATTCCCCATTTATTCCTGCTTTGGACGGCGAGGAGGTAAAGTAAAGAGCCTATATTTAATATTGTCATCCTTGAGCTCCTCAATTATACGGTTAGATATGATCTTTTCAGGAGAATGCAGGCTTCCAACCCTTTCATGTAGATCCTTAAGACTTGTAAACTTACCTTTTTTACGTTCATCTATGATTGCCCACATCAATTTCTTCCCGATGCCTGGAAGCAATTCAAGCATGTGCAACCTATTTGTTATAGGATGTGCATCATTGAAAAAATCTACGAAACGCTTCTCATTAAGAAGAACTATCTTTTCAAGTATGTAGGGAAGCTCTATTTGAGATCCATGGCTTAGCTCATTAAAACTAATCCTATGCTTAACATGATCAATAATGTCGCGATCCCCTTCTCCAATATATACCCGTGACTGGATTTGAGGTACAGCATTTTCCTTTGGAACTAATTCCATGAGGACAAAGTGTTTTTCACCTACTGCCTGAACAAGAGGTTTTTTCTGATATGATGGCTTAGAATCCGCACTACTTCCGTAAGGCAGATAATCTATAATCCATGCATAATCCTCTCTGTCAGACAATTTCCCCTTTGCCATCATACCTAAACACTTCCGTGAAACTAACAGCTAATGTTTGCGTACAACAATCAAAATAAAAATGGGATATTCTAATATAAATCTATTCTAAATCTATTCTAATGCCTCACTCACAAGGTCCAATATCGAATCAAGCTCAGCTTCGGAAAGAGTATACCTTTCCTTTGCATAAAGAGATCTCAACTCATCTCTTGTCTGCGGAGCTATATCTGCTATCCGTATAGCAATTTCAGGCTTCATCTTTTCCAACTGCATGAGCTTGTTAACGAGTTCCCTTGATCTCTGAGCACTCATCTTGGAGAACATCTCTGCATGGTTGATAGCCTTACGTAGCTCGTATCCAAGCTCTTCCCCTTTATTGAGGCGCTCTTCCATGATCTCATTGAGCATCTCTCTGACTTCTGAGAGAGTCAGTAGCTCTTCACTTAGAATGTTCTTTACTATCATTTAAATACACTCTTGATGTATATTACACAGTATGCGGAACCCTATATCGATAAATATACATCTTATAACTCACACACCAAGATATATACATATATCGACAAGCAACTTAAAATTTTCTTTGAAGATGGAATTTCTGCTATAATCTCTAATACTTCTGAGGTTTAAGATGTTGCGGTAGTGAGATAATTTCTTTTATAGAATTTCCATCCCTTACCTGCAATATATACGCTCTGCCCCTCTGACCGATCACTTTACCTGTACTTCCCTGGAATTTAGGATTTGGCATTCCTTTTTGCACACTTGGATCAATATCTATGTGAACCATCTGTCCATTGTTAAATTCCTGGATAGCTCTGCTTACCGGAGATATACCTCTCTCCCTTATCGTCTTCTTCAATTTATACCTTGTACAGTGCCTCTCACCATGTGACATAATTCTTCTCCGTTGTTATGTATTGTGAATAATAAATAATAATTCAAATATCGACGCTTACTACATCAAGTTCAGTAACTTTTACCTGCTTACCTAATATATCTGTAAGACTTGGAACAGTTCGTCCCTCATCACCGGATATCAGTTCCTTTACGTAAAGACCGCCTTCGCAACTGACCCTCAAAAGTGCATAAGCTGAGTCCAATCCTAAAAGCTCTATAGAATGAACGTGCCTTTTTCGGATTAGATCAGCTCTCCTGTGAGATACACGCTGAGGCGTCCTTTGCTGGATCTCCACACCGGAAAGACTTTCCAGTGCTGATATCAGTTCTTCCTTTGAAACTGGGACACTGAATGTAACTTTAAGGTTATATACTTTATCCGCATGAGCAGATTTCAGTTTCTCTACCATTTCCTTTGATACAATCTGCAAATCATGAACTTCCACTTTACCGGAAGCATGAGTATTTATTGCCTTTTGCAGTTGCTCCAGATCAATTGACCTGATTCGGGGATTTATAGCCTCGACTACAAAAGGTCTGCCATTACCCAGCATAAGAGCATCTATATCCTCCCGCCCAGCACCATGAAATGCTGTATCATCTGCAGCTGTTGCAGTTATAACATCTTTTTTAATCAGCTCATCTACGGATTCAGGATACTGTTTTCCACTAAAACTGCACTTTTCACAGCCCTTACCTTTACAACTGCGGCATGGCCACCTTGTTTGAGGAATTCCCCTTATAAGTTTCTTGTAGCGGCCCTTAATATAAAGAGATTTAATTTGCAAACTTAATGTTTCATTGGCAATATCAAGCATTACAACTATTTCCGGTTGCTCGAAGTCAACAATTTTGTTTGTCCTGGCTGCAATTAATTTCCCTACCTCTCTGTTCATTTCAGTCTTTAACAATTCAGCATGAGAAATATTGCATTCACTCCAGAGAATTTCTTCATTTTCGCTAAGAAGACCGCTTACTTTAGTACCTACAAGAAAGGTGGAATATTCAAAACCTTCAAGTGCATGAACCGCAAGATCTGCCCATTTTTCTAACTCACTGAATAAACCAAGACATACCCAGCAACGTTCGTCTTTTCCATCAATTCCAAGTACTTTTCTTGCATAACTGCAGCAAGGAGCCAGCTCCCGCAGAAGAGATTCGTCACCTTCTTCCTTATATGCACGATGTGCATCCATAGCAAGTGCCAGTTTGAGGCTAATACCTCTCTGGGCATTGCTAAGACCTGTAGTTAACTTTGCAAACTGCCTCCCCATGCAATAATCGCAGATTGGACCTTCGTGGATAATCATCTTTGCGGTATCGAGTATGTTCATTGGATCACTCTAAACTTATGTGCTGATCTTCTAAGGGTAAACCAGAATAAAACTGTTATCTTTCTATTTTCTCGCCATCAATCTATCTAATTCATTATGTATTAAAATGATACAGTGATCTGCATGCAAGGATAAAGGACCTACAGATATAATATGAGTGGACTTTTCAAGCACAAGATTTTCTTCATCTTCTGTGAGCCCAACATGATCTCCCAGGATAAAAACACCATTTTTAATTTTTTCAGCAATAGTTCTAATATCTTCACCATGCTCCCTGCAGTAAAAAATTTTACGGCCATCCTTTACAAATTCATTCAACAGAGTTTGCAGGTTGGCTTCTCTAATCCAGACACCTGGAGTGGAACAAGTTTCCAGAAAAGAGATGTTATCTGATTCTAATGCCTTTTTTATCAATGCTCCGGCACTTCTTTCATCTGGATTAAGATATCGTAGTTTTTCCCCATTAAAGCGTATGACCCTTGGAGGATTTGGATTACCAAGAAGTAATAAATGAGCTTGTACATCTCTCCTCAAGTCATGGGAGAGAAAAAATACCGAATTAAGACATCTGCAAAGAATGTCCATTCTTCCTGCTGAACCTGGCATATCATTAAGAGAAAAGTTACCTGAAGTTGTAGCTTTGTGTCCAATTATAATAAAATCCTGCATATTCTCATCCATTCAAAAAACAATTTTCTTTGATGATTTATCAACAAAATCTGTTAAAAAGCCACTGTATTATCTTCGATCTTCTATTTAGTTTTTACCTGAATATACCCTTGCAATCTCAAGTGCTTTATGGGCCACATCTATTGCATTTTTTCCAAATATTCTTATCATAGCTTCCTTGCCAAAACCACCCCTGTCATAGATAACATCCGGGATTTTTTTGCAAGTGTCTGAATGAAAATTCTCAATTGCAGAGGTCACACCCCAATCCATGCAATGAGTATACTCAGGTTTTTCATCTCTATTAAAAGAAGATATAGTAAATCCAATATCTCTGCATATCTGCAATATTTTTTCTGAATGTCTTATATTGATAGCTGCCCTGACACATGGATCGAATGCCATAGCAGCAAGAACCATGTTCGCAACATGTGTACTGCCTCCAAATTCCACACTGCCTGTGATATAAGGTTTGTCCTTTACACGTACTATACGACCACTTAAACCTGCTACATCAGTAACAACAGAAGCCTGAGGAATTGCCATGGCTATATTGCAACCAACTTCTGGAATGATTTTTGAAAAATCATTACATGATACTAAAAGTTCTACAGCTGAAATCATGTTTTCAAATGTTTTGTAGCGCTGTGCATCCCTGAGAGTTGAAGCCAGCTGGTTGACAGGAGCTACACCATGACCTATTTTCACACTGTTACTAATAGCGTTTTCAACAAAGGATTTTGCAAGAGAAGCTGCTTCCAGAATTGAATACCCTTTAGCTAAACATGCTGTAAGAGAGGCAGCATACGTACAGCCTGATCCATGTGTTCCACCTTCAACAAAGTTACCGGGTATCACAGTGGAAGTTGCAGAAACTGAATCATATATTACATCAGATGCATTAAGATGACCGCCTGTCACAATAACCACTTCTACACCAAAATCAGCAATCTTTTTTGCTGCATTTTTAGCATCATTGATATTCTTAATTTTGATACCTGAAAGTGTACTTGCTTCATAAATATTGGGCGTTGTAACCTTGCTGAATGAAAGCAGATCTTCTTTTAGTGCTGTTAAAGCATCTTTATGCAACAAATCCCCCCCTGCCTCAGCTGACATTACAGGATCAACTACCAGAGATAAATGATGTAGCTTTGCTTCTTTTGATACAGCTGCAATTATCTCAGCAGATGACAGCATGCCTGTTTTTGCCCATATTACATCCATATCAGAACATATGGCATTTATTTGTTCGCTTATGACATAAGGAGGTAGATCATAGATGCTAAGTACACCTTTTGTATTTTGTGCAGTTACCGAAGTTATTGCACAGGTGCCGTGTACTCCAAAAGCAGCAAATGTCTTAATATCAGCCTCAATTCCTGCGCCTCCCCCTGAATCAGAACCTGCAATAGTCATTACCACTGGAGTACTCAACATAATTCTCCCTTATTTCTACTACTTATACATAAATGAATACTGAGAATATTCTAAATAAATTATGCTCAAAAGGCATTAATTTGTAATCTTCATTTGCAATATTTTATTGTCTGATTCATCAACAATACTACACTCTGTTCGATAGTTTTATATCTGACTATACACTATGAAAACCAATCAATAATAAGTACAATCAAAATCGTACATAATTTATCCTCCGATATATAAACATATAATTTAAAAATACTTTGATTTATTGAGATGAGGCGGCTTTAAATGGGAAACAGACCTCTTGATATACTGAACAATGCTTTGAACACACCCGTGATTGTGAGATTGAAAGGTGCCCGCGAGTTTAGAGGAAATTTGCAGGGCTATGATGTACACATGAACCTTGTTCTCGAGGAAGCTGAAGAGCTAAGAGAGGGAGAAACCAGAAAACTTGGTACTGTTATAATTAGGGGTGACAACGTAGTATACGTATCCCCGTAACATTTTTATCCTATAATACTGTCTGAGATTCGCTCAATACACAAACTAAAAGATGGTATTTTCGCGATAAGAATAAAGATGAAAGTTATAAGGTGATGATAAATGTCAAAAGGTACTCCCTCAATGGGAAAAAGACAAAAGCGTACACATGTTACATGCAGGCGCTGTGGTAGCGTATCATTAAACATCCATACTAAACAGTGCACAGCATGTGGTTTTGGTAAGACTCCACGGATGAGAAGTTATAAATGGGAACGTAAGTGTAAGTTCTGATAAAATATTTTCTCTTTTGGGAGTGTAGATGAAAGAGGAATGTGGTGTAGTGGGTATTGTGATGCAGGATGATGCATCCTATGAAAACCCCACCGCTCTTCAGATCTACTATGCCCTTTATGCTCTCCAGCACAGAGGACAGGAGTCTACGGGTATCACCGTGCATGATGGATTATGTTGTAAATCCATTAAAGGTATGGGATTAGTTCCGGAAGTATACATCAAGAAAGACCTTATAGAGCTGAGAGGTAATGTAGGCATAGGACATGTACGGTATTCAACCACAGGCGACTCAAAAATAGAGAACTGCCAACCTCTCATAGTTAATTATAAGAGCGGAACTATAGCAATAGCACATAATGGAAACCTGGCGAATTATAGTTTTCTTAGGACTGCACTGGAACAGGAAGGTCGGATATTTATTACCACTTCCGATACAGAAGTTATTGCACACCTTCTTGTAAAAGAACTTTTACGCCATGGTCCAATCGAATCAATATCCAATGTGATTAAAAAGCTAAAGGGATCTTATTCACTTGCTATCCTTATAGATGATCAGTTGTATGCACTTCGAGATCCCCTTGGATTTAAACCCTTGTGCGTGGGAAAACTTGAAAGCGGCTTTATAGTTGCTTCAGAAAGTGTTGCTGTAGACACACTTAATGGAACACTTATAAGGGAAATAGAACCTGGAGAATTACTTGTTTTTAAAAACGATACGTTTGAAAGTTACCATCTTGCTCATGAAAAATATCATGCACATTGCGTATTTGAATATGTATATTTTGCACGTCCCGACTCTATAATTAACGGTAAACTTGTTTACACCGTTAGAGAAAAGATTGGCAGAGAACTTGCCCGCGAACATCCTGCTGAAGCTGATATTGTATCACCTGTACCTGATTCTGGGATAACATCTGCCATTGGCTATTCATATGAAGCAAATATAAGGTACAGTGAAGGGCTCATGAAGAATCGGTACATCGGCAGAACCTTCATTCTTCCTGGTCAGGCAATGCGTGAAACTGCAGTGCGCCTAAAGATGAACACGATTTCCGAGAATATAAAGGATAAAAGGGTAGTGCTCATAGATGATAGTATTGTACGTGGAACTACCTCCAGGCGGATCATCGATATGATAAGAAGGGCTGGAGCAAAAGAAATACATGCACGCATTGGGAGCCCTCCAATAATTGCACCGTGCTATTTTGGAATAGATATGGGCACCAGAAATGAATTAATAGCTGCTCATAAAACTGTGGCTGGAGTGGAAGCCGTCATCAACGCAGACTCTCTTGGATATTTGAGTATAAACGGGTTGGTACGAGCTATCGGAATCGAAAAGGAAAACCTGTGCTTAGCATGCCTTACAAACGAATATCCTCTGGACATCCCAGGCGAATACTGTCCTCGCAGACAACTTCAGCTTAATGAATTTGCCTGATATTCTATGAATTAGATTTTATATTTATATTTAGAATGCAATACTTTTCAACAAAGATGATTTTTACTGTTTTTAGATTAAAAGTTGAAATTAATAAAAAAATAACATTAATGAAAAAAGGCCGGGACCGAGACTCGAACTCGGGTCGTAGCCTCCACAGGGCCACAGGATAACCACTACCCTACCCCGGCAGCGGGCTTCATATGTGGTAAATACGAGCACCCTATAGATGTATCTCTCTTACATAAACTTTTCCTTCTTTTATATCATGACATTGGTCAAAACAGGTACATTTAGACTCTTTTCAAAAATATATTTTTTAAATTTTTAACATATCCTGAACGATATTGGCAATCTTTTTACCTGATAGTAGCATACCCCCGAAAACAGGTCCCATCCTAGGAGAACCTGATACAGCAGTAGCTGCCATACCAGCTACTAAAAGCCCCGGATAAACTTCACCTGTTGCATCCACTACCATACGCTCGCCAACATCAGCCCACATTGGTTTTTCTCCCAACAGAGGTTTTCCCTTAAATTTAGATCCATGCACTTTGCGTTGCACAGTACTGCATACAAAAGAATCATGACCTGTACCATCAACCACAAGTTTTGCCCGGATAGCAAGTGGATCTACGGGTAATCTCCCCATTGAAACTGTAGCCCAATTAATAACCAGACCACATACCCTGTCGTTCTCACGGATCATGACATCTTCCACTTCAACTAGATTAAATAACTTAGCACCTGCATCAATTGCTCCTGAGATTAGTTTTCCCACAGCTTCAATAGAATTTGCAACGTAGTAACCTTTCTGATATTTAGTATGACGGATACCAAAATCTTCCAGGATGCATTTCGCCTCCTCCTGTACCACAATTCTAGAAAACATCATTCCTCCACCCCACATTCCTCCACCTAAGGATAATTTTTTCTCGAAGAGCACTGTCTTTATTCCACTCTCTGCAAGATATCTGGCAGCAACCAGATTTGCTGGACCCCCACCTACTAATGCTACATCTACGTCAGTATATTCCAGAAAGACTTTAAAGTACTCTTCAACAATTGCTTTTGTAATAACTACTTCATCGAGCTCCATTAATGTTCCTCCAAAGACGAGTCTAGACACTGTTAGAAGATACTTCCCTTAAAAAAGTTACTGATATTATTTTATGTTTTAGAGATAAAATAGATAATATTATAAATTAAATATAAAAATTATCTACACACTAACTTCATCGGCTTCAATTAAAGTGTGGGTCTGAATGGAAAAAAATGTCAAACTTTCAAGAGTTTCATGACTGCATGTATAGCTGAGTGTGCATTAGATTTCCGATATTCTTACTTTTACCCGAAAAATAGTTCAGTTTTCACTCCGGCTACCTCTCTTCTCCTTGGAGTTACCGTGAGAGAGAGACATCAGTGGTTTTATGATGAGAGCATAGTGGCCGTAGTGGCAAATGTCACATCTTATCAGCCCATAAACCCGGCAGGTATGCCATCTTCATACCCTTATAGGAAATATATTCACTTTTCTGTGTATGTTTCTGGTTGGCATTAACTATTGTTTTAGGGCTCAAAGGTATATGGTTTGTAACCCCGCAGCCGATTACCTTAAATTCTTATTACTGATGTCATACTTATCTAAAAACTGAAGAAATTACGAAATGAAAAGTTCTTAGTCCATGATTTATGGTTAAATAAGATACTTCTTTTACATTTTCATAGCACTCTTCCTTTTCCTGTATTGCATAATATCTGAAGTATTTATTCTAATCTTCTGGTATACTCAGATCCATTTCCAATCTCACGATATAGATAACAGTTCTTTTTCATTTAAAGCAGGTTGAAAAATTGCAGTTTACATCCCATCTCAATTTTTAATATGAAAACTATTAGATTCCGTAATATTAATATGTTAAGTACTTATTTACAACATGTCCTTTTTGCGCGGGGGTTGCCCAGCCAGGTCAAAGGCGCAGGGCTTAGGACCCTGTTTCGCAGGAATTCGTGGGTTCGAATCCCACCCCCCGCATGTTAAACTTTTTTAGGTACCTGTACTTTGATTTAAATCTATGAGTTTTAATTTTTCACTTTATATTGAATCAAAAACGGTTTGTGACTTATGAATGTGATCTCACATTCAATAAATGACGACATAGTTTTCAGATAAACACTTAATAAATATGATTGAGTATCTTATCTTTCAAAAGGTATATGTCTTAAAAAATTATATTCATTCATGTGATTGTATGATACACGAAGACAGGAGTAAATTGCCAGCAAAGACTCTGGATATGACAAGAGCCATAGATTCGCTGAGAGAAGAATTGGAAGCTATTGACTGGTACAACCAAAGAGCAGATGCCTGCACTGATGAGTACCTGAAAAGGATTCTGATACACAACGCCAATGAAGAGAAAGAGCACGCAGCTATGCTCATCGAATGGATAAGGCAAAATGATGAAAAGTTTTCCAAGGAGCTAAAAGAATATCTTTTCACCACTGAGAAAGACATAGCAAGCCTTGAAGACTAAATTACTTGTTTATGTACATTTCAGCGATGATTGTCAAGTTTGAGATAAAAAAAGTCAATTAGTATGCATTATTTATGTAGCCCAAACCATTTACTAAGGTTTCAATACAAATATCTCGTATTTCATAAAAATAAATATACCTACAATTTTAATTTAAAGAGTTAGTTCTAAACAACACATATCTTTTTCTTATTTTTACGGATACAGTAAACAGATTTTATATTGTTTGTATGAAATTCTATTCTTATTTTCTAAAAATAAGAATCTATAATACTTTATTATGGTTAATAATACTTTATAATCAGATTATTTTTTAATTTTGATTCCAAAAAGCTCATAAATATTATTCGGAATGATTAATCTATTGCTATTACTATTTTATTTAACATTGATTCCCTAAGAATACAGCAGGAAACTAAACTTATGATGAATTCTGGAAATTAGATATTTTAAATATGCTGTTATTATTGTTTATGTGCAAAAAAATGATCTTTAAGAACATATTATCTACATAAAAGCTATTATTTTAACTAAAAAAAAGAATAATACTAAAATAACTATTTTTTTAAAAAATTAAGGTATTATATGGTTATTTACTGGTAAGTATCTTTATATATCTCAAATATAATTCGCATTTAGATCAAAGATGGGTGTTGTTATAACATAAAAAGGTCAGCATAAGAATGTTTGATCTAAATGTTAGATCCTATGTGTAATCTGCTTCAAAAGATGCAACATATAGATTCTCAATGCCCTGTGATTAAGCAAAAGCTAGAGTATTTTGACTAGCTAATTATATACAAATAAGAAAATAAAAGAGGTGTGAAAATATGGATAAAAGTATATGTATTAAAATATTTGAAAAATTTAGTGCACATCGGTGGGCAAAGTCTCGTCATGTATTATTAAGATCTCTGAATAGTAGTTTCTTCTCGTCAAAAAATGTTTTTAACAAAAAAAAGGATTATTCTACAAACAAAAAAAATACTGTTTTTAAAAAAATCTCGGTTCCTGTCCTTGGTTTATTGTTCTGTTTTATGTGTTTTTCTATACTCGGAGCTGGTTTATCTTCTGCTGCGACCATCTATGTTGCCGGTGATGGCAGTGGTAACTACAATTGTGATGGAACCAATGACCATATTGAAATAAATAAAGCCCTTGCAGACGTTAAAAATATGGGTGGTGGCACAGTTTATCTTAAAGGTCCGAATACCTACTGGATAGATAGCACTCTTGTAATCGGTGCAAACACAAAACTCACAGGAGACTCAACTGCCGAAATAAAACTTGTTCCAAAAGCCGGTTGGTCAAGTGGTGTTCCCATGATCCGGGGTGAAACCGGAGCTAACAATATAGTGATTACCGGTTTTACTATTGACGGAAACAGCGAAAATCAGGGAGTTTCTTTTGGAAGTGGGTATTATAATCTAATTAATTTTGAAAATTCAAATAACATAGAAGTATCTCGCATGCGTCTTGAATGGGGTTGCAACGATGGTGTACAAATAAGAAAGGGAAGCAACATTGTTTTAACTAACAATGATGTGTACAAAATGGGTCATGATGCATTCTATATGCTTTATTGTAATAAAGGCGAAGTTGCATACAACACCGTATTCACGCGCACAAACAGTGCATGCAGGTTATCTGGCGGTATATCTGATTTCAAGGTTCATGATAACATATTCTATTCTTCTGCTGGCAGTGATTCATCAACAGGACCGGCAATTGAGATAGACAAAACCGGAAGTTCAACTACCCTGTCCTTTGACAATATAGAGATATATAATAACAGGATACATACAATGAAGGGCTCAGGCATCTGGATGTTTGCAGCATATTCTGACAATGTCATAAGGGCAAAAAATGTCCACATTCACCATAATATATTCACAAATGTGGGACAGCATGCTTCAAATACAGGATATACAAACGCTGGCATCACTATGCAGAATTTTGATAACACAATTATCGAAAACAATGTATTTGACAATTGTGGCCATGCTGCAATAAAATGGTATGTATGGTCTGGATATGTAGCACAACAAAATGCAAAGTTTACCACATATGTGAGAAACAATATTATAATGAATAATGCCGGCACAAGCAGCGTTACAGGATCGGGAGTAGGTATATGGAATACTCAACCCTCTTATGCAACATTCATAGTGCAGAACAATAATTTCTATAACAATAAGAACGGGAACACATATGGTGGTGGCTTTACAATGAGCGATAATCTCAATGCAGATCCACTTTGTGCTGATCCAACCAATTCAAATATCAATGCCAGGGATTATCACCTCAGGAGCAAGGCAGGACGTTACTCAAATGGTAAGTGGGTGACTGACTCTGTCTCAAGTCCGCTCATAGATGCAGGATATTCAGGATCTGCATACAGTAAAGAACCTTCACCGAACGGAGGAAGGATTAACATCGGAAGATATGGAAACACACCAGAGGCATCAAAGAGCGGTTCCACAGTTCCTAACCAGACAGATGCTCCTCCTGTTGCAAATGCAGGAGCTGACCAGAATGTAATTGCAGGATCAACAGTGACTTTTGATGCCAGTGCATCTACTGATGATATCGGAATAGTTTCATATTCATGGGATTTCGATGCTTCTAATGGTATAACTGCTGATGCTACTGGCAAAACGGTTACCAAGAGATATGATACACCGGGAACCTATACTGTAACACTTACTGTAACTGATACAAGTGGTCAGAAGGCAACTGATACATTAACCGTGGTTGTAACTGCAGCTGGTACCAGCCCCACTGATACTTCGCAAACACCACCTGACTCTGCAACATCAACGACTGTATCGGATTCATATACACCTACCTATGACAATGGAATGCGGACATCTTCACCCAACAGTGTCTTTGCTACTATCAATTACATTGATATCGGAAGAAGTTCAGCCACCTGCAGGGATTTGATGATGTTTGACCTGAGCAAATATAAAACAACGGACACGATTACCAGGGCAACTCTGTCATTGTACTGGTATTATCCGGCAGGTACCACCAGGACTTCAGATACTGTTGTGGAAATATACAGACCTGCAGCTGAATGGGATCCAAAGTCTGTGACGTGGAACAACAGGGCAACCGGTATTCCATGGACTACACCTGGCGGAAACTGGTATGATAAAAATGGGGTGGCACAGGGTACAACACCATATGCATCAGTTACATTCCCCGCAACAAAAGTACCGGATAACAAATACTATGAATTTGATGTTACACAGCTGGTACAGGAGTATGTAAGCGGTAAATATAAGAACACAGGATTCTTGCTTAAGGCCAGAACTGAAAGCGGAAATTATATTGCATTTTACAGCTCGGATTGGTCAAATCAGCAACAAAGACCTAAACTGACTGTAAATACTACCTGAAAATACCAGCAATAGTGAGCGGATATATTCTTGCTCACTTTTTATTTTATCAGATTGACTTCTACTATCATATATGCCTTTTATAAAAGTTAGATATATGAAGACTGTTTAACTTTTATGACAACATGTAGTTATAATTATATACTATAAATATCTTGTTTGCAATAAAAAGGTGATATTGATATATTTTGATCTATATTTTTTTATGAAGACGGTAGAGACAAATATATAAATATATTAATTGTAAAATATAGAAAATATAACCTTATTCCGTCGGGTGGCACAAAATGGTTTCTGACATGGTTTCTGATAGAGACAAAATTTGTTTTGGAGAAATTGCTGAACACTACAATGAAAATAAAATTATATTTGGAATTAAATATTTTTGGAGGTGGCTTTTAGAACGGCTGGCAGCAACGTGTCCAATCCCCTCATGGAGAGCTAAATTTCATAAAATGAGAGGAGTCAACATTGGAAAAAATGTGTACATAGGTTATGATGTAATTTTTGATAGGCTTCATCCAGAAATGATAACTATTGAAGATTTTGTAGAGATTGGTGATCGCTGCATCCTATCTGCTCATTCAAGAGGCAGCCTTACCACAAGAAATGCATATCCGAGAGTAATAGAACCAATTGTAATAAGAAGAGGTGTATCTGTGAATCCAGCGTGTATAATTACGCAGGGAGTGGAAATCGGAGAAAATTCCATAATAGGTATAGGGTCCGTAGTTACTCGGAACATTTCACCCAATAGCCTTGCATTAGGCTTTCCAGCAAAAGTTGTAAAAAAGCTGGATGTTGGTGATAATGAAAAATTAGAAGAGAAGTTAGAAATTAAATCAGAAGCTTGTTGATTTTCAAGTAGTTTCATGAAATATCAAAGAAATATGACAATGTAGATAAAAAAAGATCGTTGGATAAATGTTAAAATTGTATATTTTGACTAACAAATTTTTTCTTTACTTTTTGCTCCTTGTCATAATCCTTACAAGCAGTGATTTTTTAATTTCTACCGCATGACTTGGACAAAGTTCTCGACAACAATAACATTGAATACACTTTTCTTCGTTAATTTCTAGAATTCCACTCTTTTCTTCAATAGCATCCACTGAACAGTTCAGAGCACATGCCCTACAAAGCGTGCAAATTGAAGTGTTAATGAAAGGTTTTACTGTAAACTGCTTTCTTAGTGCTCTTCTTAGGAAACGTGGCATAAGAGCAAGAGCTCCACCTGTTGGTCTTTTGAACTTGACCTTTACTTTATCCAATGGTGTACCTACAACTTCAGGATGTTCAGTACCAAATCCCCTTGAAAGTGCAGCTTTATTAGTAGGTATCTTCAATGGATCAAATCCTATCAGTTCCGAAGCTACAATATCCAGTGCAACACAATCATAACTTGCCATAATCACTCCTGAAGATATAGGTGTACCAGCTGATGGACCATCGCCTTCCATCCCTATTACACCGTCCATGACCGCCAGATGAGGTTTGATAAAAGAATAGATATCTACAACTGCATTTCCAAAAAGGTCACGGTCTTCAAGAAAATGTGCAGCTTTCCTGTCTTTTCGCGGGATTACCCCAAAAAAATTTTTTACAGCTCCTGTATATAAAGTTAGCTCATGAGTTTTGAGTTTAGGAAGTGAAACAATCACATCTGCATCCATCACTGCTTTGGCTATATGCAGACGTGGAAACTGTTTTGCCTGAGGGACATCAACTTCTACAAAACCAGAAATCTCAAAATTGATTAGCTCTGCTCCACTTTTTAAAGCAGCTTCTTCAATACCGGATATTTTAAGTGCTTTAGCAGTAGTAGTCGAATCTGAGCTTGTTACCCCAGATCCATCGCCTACAATAGGGATACCACCTGCTTCTTTGACAAAGTCGCACATCGCGGAGATAATTGCAGGATGGGTGGTAACTGCAGCCTCCGGACTTTTGATAGCAAGTACATTTGGTTTTAATAGAACACGACTACCTGGAGATACTATCTTCTCAAGACCACCAATGAGATCTAATGCTTCCTTGATAGCCTCTCTTGCTTTAGAATAATCATCACATTGCACAATAGATACTTTAGTGTTCATTATAATACCCTTTAATATTGTATTAAATATTAATATTGGCGTTATTATCTCTTGTATCATCAAAGCAAAGAAAACAACTTCTTTTTCATTATTTTCTCCTGATTAATGACAAGATGACTTATGCCAGATATTATCATATAGTCTGACAGCCATCCACCGCAATAACAGAGCCACTTACGTAATTTGCAAGGTCTGAACTTAAAAACAATACAACTTTTGCTATATCTTCCGGCGTACCAATCCTTCCAAGAGAAATATTTGATAGCATCTTGTTCTTTATCTCTGGTTTTATATCTTTAATCAGATCAGTTTCTACAAGACCAGGAGCAACTGCATTAACTGTAATTCCATACCTGCCAAGTTCTTTTGCAGCTGATCGTGTAAATCCGATGATAGCAGCTTTACTGGCAGAATAAACAGTCTGACCTTCATTACCCTCCAGTGCAACAATTGAAGATATGTTGATGATTTTTCCTGATTTTTGCTTTCTCATCATGTTTGAAGCATATCTGGTGCACAGGAAAGTTCCTTTTAGATTTATACCTATAGTTTGGTCAAAAATTTCTGTATCTGTAAACGCAAGAAGACTATTTCGCATGATTCCGGCATTATTCACCAGCACATCTATTTTAGAGTACTTTTCTTTTATCCAGCTGAACATATCTTTTACTTCCTTCTCTGATGATACATCAGCTTTGATCATAGAAGCAGAAAGACCTTTTCCCTCTATCAAAGACACAAGTTCAGCTGCACTATTTTCACTTTTATTGTAATTGATAATCACATGTGCATGGTTCTCTGCAGCAAGTAAAGCAATAGCTCTGCCTATTCCCCTGCTTGCTCCAGTAACCAATAAAACTTTGCCATCAAGCATTTATCTCACATTTCATCTGTTAATATAACAGGTTGGTGGAGCCGCTCTAATATATTCGGTAGTTGTTTCAATTCTCTCAATGTGTTGCAGAGCTTTTTCTATAGTTTCTCTGGATAAACCAGTATTTTTCTCAATTGTCTCTATAGATAATTGGTGCTCCTTAGCATACAGCAATTGATCCATTATCTGAATGGGCATGCGCCAGTAAAATTCTTGGTCAGTGGTATAATGACTCCATGTATCTGCACTTGGTGGTCTTTTAATGATCTCTTCATTGACATTGAGGTATTTTGCCAGAGCATAGACCTGAGTCTTATAACAATCTGCCAGAGGTTCAATATCCACACCACCATCTCCATATTTCACAAACTGACCCAGAACAACTTCTGTCTTATTGGTTGTACCACAAACTATGTAGTTCATTTTTTCAGCATACATGTACTGAACGATCATTCTTGACCTCTGTTTGACACCCTGTAATCCTATTATTTCGAGATAATCACTCGCTTTTAATCTGTGTTGTGCAACTACCTCACCATCTTTTACCAGTTTAATATAAGGAACGTTCATAGCGCCTGTAGTAAGAAAATCAGGCAATACTAAAGATGTCTTATGTACCTTGGGATCATACTCAGGGCAAACCCTCTTTATTACCTGATCTTTTTTATTATAAATATCAAGTGCTTCTAGTATAGGAGAGATAGGAACTTCTTCATAAGTCACACCTAAACTTTCACATATCTCTGCTCCAAGAGTTTTACTAGAGGGAGCAGATTCTTTTTCAGGTAAAAGCAAACCAAATACTTTGTCAGCTCCAAGCTCCCGTACACAAAGAGTAAGAACAACAGCTGAATCTACTCCACCTGATACTCCGATGACAACACCCTTCTTCTTAAAACCCATAATTTTATCCCTGATAAAGTGCCTGAGAGTCAGAGCTACTTCGTCAATGTCCCTATTGAGTTCTTCCATTATCTGCATGTATTTCTCTCCTTATTTTATTAAACATTTTACATTTATTACAGCACTTCGTATCGAAATAGAAAATAACACTATAAACCTACTTTAAAGGTTAACATTTATTTTCAGTTCTTTTGCAACTTCATCTATTAATTGCTGTGACAGTTCCTGGTGAAGTTTTTCCAGTCCGACTTCTCTTGGCATATCCCCATTCCTGACAATTCCTGCTATATCAAAAGCATATGGATGTATGCCGTATTTTTGTAAGTGATTATAACAAGCTAAAGAATTTAATTTACAGTTAGTAGAGTTACTGTCATTGAGTTTTGGAGCTTTCCACCCAATTTTCGTCACAGTTTCAAGTACCATATCCTCATTATAATCCCACATACATAAAGGATGTATGATCATAGGAGGATTATTCTTGTCCATATTATCAATGACTGATTTTTTAATAAGGAAATTTTCATCCTCATCTTTGATGCCTATTTTCTCAAGCTGTTTTTCAAAAAGATTTCTTGATAAATTGATGAAATTATAATTCAACTTAATAATAGGATTGGGAGCTTGCCCTGCAGTGAAAGCAAATATTATGACTGGTGCATTTCTGGCAATTGCATTTTCGATCAATTTCTGTTTAATAATACTAATACAAGTGTTACAGATATCACTAGCTCTGTATTTAGCAAATTTTGGGAATGCATCTATAGATTCCGCAGCTTTTTTCCAAACACTGCATAATTGCTGCCTATCCATTGTCAGTTCATAGTAGTCAGATCCTGTAATCTCACACATTTTTTTAGCATTTTCAATTGCATTTCCCGATATGAAACCATTATTGAACAGGATAGCAAGAACTTTCAAGAAAGGATAGTCTTTTTTGAGTTTGTAGAGAGTGTATGATGAATCTTTTCCACCAGATAGTGCATAGATAACATCATATTCACCTCTGCCCTTTATTCGATCAAAAATACCTTCCATCTCTGCCAGATATTTTTCTTTATCAGCTGCAGTAAGAGGTTTAAATGTTTCACAGAAATGACAGAGGCCTGTCTCCTCATTGATTGTTATATCGGGCATCTCTGAATCAAGAACACATTTTTTGCATACTATTTTTGACATTTTGGTATTCCTCTATAATTAATCGATTGGAGATTTTACCATTCTCAGTTAAAGGGAGGTGATCGATAAGGAGAATTTCTTGTGGATATAAATGAGCCGGAAGATTCTTACGACAGAACTTAAACAATGTATCAATATCTGTTTCTGGTTCAGGCACAACCATTAGACTTATTGCCGTTCCCATAAGCTCGTGTGACACAGGTACGACAAAAACAGCAGAGACCTTATTATTATTCTCGATGGTTTTTTCAATTTCACGCGGATTTACCAGATGATCTCCTATTTTGATAAGATCATCCTTGCGTCCCATTAGTTTGAAGTATCCATTAGGCAATTTCTGTGCAAGATCTCCTGTGTACATCCAGCCATCTCTAATCTTCCTTTTGGTGGCAATTTCGTCATCCAGATAGCCCAGTAATATATTATCTCCCTTAGCAACCAGCTCACCTGTGATATTAGGTCCAACTGATTTTCCGTCTTTATCAAACACATCCAAAATGACACCCGGGATTGGTTTACCAATAGTTTCTATGTAATCATCAACATCTTCTTTAGGAACATATGCAAGCCTTGCTGTAGCTTCAGTTTGACCGTACATAGGCAGTATTTCGATATTAGGAGCTAATTCCTTTATGCTTCTAACAATCTGCCTAGTCATTCCACCTCCAGCAGAGGCAGCAATCTTAACATTGGAAAATGCATTTTTGAACCTGTCTGGATAGCGTAAAAGTATACGATATGTACTTGGAACCCCATAAAACACAGTTACTCCAGATTCTATTAATTTGAAAGTGGATCCTATGAATTTCATGCTTCCCATTGAGATACAGCTTCCTGCCATCAAATGAGAGTTAATTATAGAATTACCAAAAGCATGGTGTGGAGATATTACAAGTGCAGCTTTGTCATCAGCACTCAAACCAAGTATTTCTACAATAGCTGCTGCATTTGTTGTAAGGTTCTTGTCACTTAACATAACACCTTTTGGCGTGCCAGTTGTTCCTGAAGTATATAATACTAATCTAAGTTCTGGATGATTTGTTTCCACAGATATTTCTTTACGTACAAATCTGACTGGTTTATCATCAGAAACAACTATTATAGTCCTAAAACGCTTAAAAAAACCCTCCCCATACTTGGAATATAATGTGTCTGTTGTTATTATATTTGTAACCTTTGCAGAATCAATTATCTTCTCTAAGCTAAAAACAGGCATTTCGATAGGCATGGGTATAGCAATATTATCTGATCTATACACTGCCATGAGCATTTTTACATATTTGATTCCCAGTTCCTCTAATATTGCAAATCTGCAATGTCTAAATTCTTTCATTGATGAAGCAATATCATTAACACTGTCTTCGAGATTTTTATATGATATATAATGATTACCCTCTTCTAAGGCGATGCGAGAAGGTGATTTTCTGGCATGCTGTGTAAGATACGCATCTATTTTCATTATCTCACTTTGTAAGATTTGTAATCATATTAGTTAATCCCTGTAACGAATCCACATTTTCTGGAACGAGCATATCTTCGGGAATTTCTATTGAATATTTTTCACTTATGTAATCTAATAATTCGAGTAAACCAATAGAATCTATAATTCCGTTCTGTGTGAGAGAATCAGCATCTCCCAACTCCATATTCTTGTCCATAAAAGAATTGTCTTTTAGATAATTGACTATACTGGTTTTTATGTTTTCCATTAGCATACCTCATTTTTTTTTTGGAAAGCAATAATCATTTTATTCATTGAAGGTATTATTTACTATGCATTAGTATAAATATCTTCTGAACAAAATATCTGGCGACATATGGACATATATTTCCGTCTAATAGTATAAATAAGTATGCATTAAAGTTTTTTTTAGACTTCCAAGCTTATTTGATATAAACAAATATTTATTAAAAAAACCACGTTTTTATTTAAACAAAATTTATAATTTATTGTGGTTAATTAATTGAAAAACGAGTTATTTAAGAGAATTTCGATAAACCCACCCTCTTTAGGACTACATTCTACTAAAATATAAATAATAGCTAAGTAAATTAATAAATATGGAAGATTTAATTAGT
>JACIVZ010000025.1 GCA_014361205.1 Methanomethylovorans sp.
AGAGTAAGAATGGGTAGGTATTCCAGAAGAACTCAACCAGATATATTTAAATAATGAAAAACCCACTGTTACGGATACTTATACAATCACTACATCATATTTATCGGAGTGTTGCAATGATAATTCCAAAGGAATACATCCCTCATGACGTCGAAAAAAAATGGAAAGAAGCTTGGGACATGTCTATGTACCATTTCGACTGGGAAGACTATAAAAGACCGCAGTTCATCATCGATACACCTCCTCCATATCCAACAGGTAATTTCCATATAGGAAATGCTCTTAACTGGTGTTATATTGATTTTGTTGCCCGCTACAAACGTATGTGTGGCTACAATGTGATGTTCCCGCAGGGATGGGATTGTCATGGACTTCCCACAGAAGTAAAGGTTGAAGATATTCACCATATAACCAAGAATCAGGTTCCCAGAGAAGAATTTAGGAAATTGTGCCGTGAACTGACAACTAACAATATTGAAAAAATGCGTAATACAATGATGAATCTGGGTTTCTCGATAGACTGGAGTAATGAATTTATTACTATGGAGCCTTCATATTACTCAAAAACTCAGCACTCCTTCCTTAGGATGTATGATATGGGAAGGATCTATCAGGCAGAACATCCTGTTAACTGGTGTCCAAGGTGTGAAACTGCCATTGCTTTTGCAGAAGTGGAGTATGAAAGCAGGATAACAAAACTTAATTTTTTGAATTTTGATAAATTAAAAATAGCAACAACAAGGCCTGAATTACTGGCAGCATGTGTTGCAGTTGCTGTCCATCCTGAAGATGAACGTTACAATGTCCATATAGGCAGCAAAGTAAAAGTACCTCTTTTTGGACACGAAGTGCCAATAATAGGTGATAGTGTAGTTGATCCGGCTTTTGGTACTGGTGTAGTGATGATATGTACCTTTGGAGATAAACAGGACGTCAGGTGGTGGGTTGAGCATAAACTTCCTCTGCGAAAGGCTATTGATAAAAATGGTCTTATGACAAATATTGCAGGAAAGTATGCCGGTATGACAATTTCGAAATGCAAGGAAACAATCATAGAAGATCTTAAATCACAGGGTTATCTGTTTGATCAGAAGGAAATTGACCAGAATGTGGGAATGTGCTGGAGATGTGACACACCAATCGAGATCCTCTCTGAAAAACAGTGGTTTGTCAAAATAGATACTAATGAGATAAAAAAAGCAGCCGATGAAATAAACTGGACACCGGAGCATATGAAGATCAGGCTTGAAAACTGGTTAGGTACAATGGAATGGGACTGGTGTATTTCCAGGCAACGCATATTTGCAACGCCCATACCAGTATGGTATTGCAAGGACTGTGGCAAGGTAATGGTAGCAAAAGAAGAGTGGCTACCTATTGATCCCACTCAAGAATCACCAAAAGAACCATGCAGTGAATGTGGTGGAACTGATTTCGAACCCGAAGAAGATGTGCTTGATACATGGATGGATTCATCCATTACTGTCCAGCATGTTACTGGCTGGCTCAGTGACCATGAAAGCAGGTTGCCTGCACAATTGAGACCACAGGGGCATGATATTATCAGGACATGGGCTTTCTATACAATCCTCCGATCCATGGCACTTACGGGCAAACGCCCCTGGGATTCAATACTTGTAAACGGTATGGTGCTGGGAGAAGATGGTCACAAGATGAGCAAGTCTTTAGGTAATATAATTTCTCCTGAAGAGGTAATTGAAAAATACAGTGCTGATTCTTTCCGACAGTGGGCTGCCATTGGAGGATCACCTGGCTCTGATGTGATGTTCCGCTGGAAAGATGTGGTTGCAGCATCCCGTTTCTTTGCAAAAATGTGGAGTATTTATAGGTTTTCTGTTTCCCATTTTGATGATCTGGATAAATCCTATGTACCAGAGAAAGAAGAACTGCATGTTGTGGACAGATGGTTATTTGACAAGTTGCACGAATTGATTACTACAGCTACTGTGAATATGGATGCATATCAATTTGATGAAGCTTTCAAGGCCATCAGAGGCTTTACCTGGGATATAGTAGCAGATAATTACATAGAGCTTGTCAAGTCGCGCTTATATGGTACCAATGTCAGTGACAGAAAAGCAGCACAATATACATTATACGTAACAATAGACATACTCACAAAGTTGCTTGCTCCTTTTGCACCTTTCTTTGCAGAAGAAATGTATTCCAGAATTGGGACAGGCAGTGTACATTTACAAGCTTGGCCTAAAGTAAAAGACTTTTGGAAGGATGAAGAAGCAGTAAAAGCAGGTGAACTTATCAAAGATATTGTAAGCAGTGTGCGTCGCTACAAATCAGAACGCGGTATTGCCCTTAACGCTCCACTCAAAAAACTCGAGATATATGGAGATATCATGGACGTTGTTGATATAATTGGGGCTACAAACACTCCAGTAGAAGTAATTTCCGGCAGTCCTGACTTTGAGCATGTTCCTGTAAATATTAAACCAAACATGGGAGTTATAGGTCCGAAATTCAAAAGTCAATCTAAAGATATAGTTGATGCATTGTCAAGTGCTGATCCGAAAAAACTGGTGAATGAATTTGAAGCAACCGGGAAGTTAAATCTTAATACTAACAGCGGAATTGTAGAGCTTGGGCCTGATAGTGTAGAAATAGAAAAAGAAGTAATATCTGCAGGCAGAGCTGTAGATGTGCTGGATGTAAAAGGCATTCCTGTTGTCGTAATCAGATAAAAGAAATGATTTTCACTTCATCTTCATAATCTTTGTTTGTAGGATTGAAGAATGTTTAAGTTCACGGAAAAAAGGAACCAGGTGGTCCTTTGAAGATAAAAGGAAGAATACAACTTAGGAAGTCTGCCAAGAATAAACTGCTTGATAACCTAAGATCCATGTACGGAGATACATTAGTAGAAAAAATTGCATCGTGCAAATTTGAACAGGCTCATGCTGATGATATGTCTTTGATCCTTATAGATGGAAAAGTGCTTTTCTTTGAGGTCGAAGATATTTATTTTCCAACTTTAAAAGGTGTAATAGAACTTGGTTTTAAGAATAAGGCAGTAGTAGTGGACTCTGGTGCAGTGCGTTTCGTAGTGAATGGTGCAGATATCATGAGTCCAGGAATTGTCCATGCAGATGAAAATATTTTGGAAGGCGATCCAGTGATAGTGAAAGAAGAAAAATACGGAAAGCCACTTGCTATTGGAAAGGCACTTGTGCCAGGAACAGCTATGATTTCAGATTCTGGGAAAGCCGTAAAATCTCTCCATCACGTGGGTGATCATCTTTGGAATCTTGAGGTGTAAGGGTAGAAGACATAATCATTAAAATATATGTTGTTCTTATAAATAATGAAGTTGCTAAACAGCAATAATATTATGTTAAACAGTATTATAATGAAATGAACAAGGTAAGTTAATAAAGGGTGCATATAATGGCAAAGTTAATGGATAAATTTTTTGGTTCAACTAAAAGATCAGCAACTGGGGAGGAAGATTTCACAGAGCTTGATCTTAGCAAGTACGAAGAAGTAGCAGAAGATGAGCCTGCAGAGACATATGTAAGAGTAGCAGAACTTACAAATCTGAATGACCTTGCATTGCTTAAGAAAGAAGTATACGATGGCAACATCCTGATGATAGATATATCTACCATTAAGAACGACAAACTTATGCTGGACAGAGCTTTAAAGGATCTGAAAGATGTTGTTATAGATGTCCATGGAGATATAGCAGGAATTAAAGAAGATCAGGTACTGGTAACCCCCACGGGTATCAAGATAGATCGTTCAAAGATAGTTGGTGGAAGATATTGACTATTGAACCCTCTCAGCCTGCATTCGTGACACGTGCACAATGTCCTTTATGTCATAAAGAAATCATAATTAACTGGCAAAGGGATGAAATCCCATTTTTTGGGGATATCATGTATATTACGGCATGCTGTGAGTGTAGTTTTCGTTTTGCTGATACTATAATACTGGCTCAGAAAGAACCAGTAAGGTATGAGCTTTTAATAGAAGAGCCAGAAGACCTATATGCTAAGGTTGTACGCTCTACATCAGGGACTATAAAAGTTCCTGAACTTGGAATTGTGGTGGAACCCGGTTCTATTTCAGAATCATATATAACTAACATCGAGGGTGTACTTGACAGGATACGTGGGGTACTAATGAGTGCAACAAGATGGGTGGCAGATGATCCTGAAAAGTATCAACGTGGACTAGAGTTGCAGAAGATGATACAGGAAGCTGTGGATGGTAAAAGGAAACTAACAATAATTGTAGAAGATCCTTTGGGCAACAGTGCTATCGTATCTGAAAAAGCTGTTTCCTGTAAACTTACTCCTCAAGAGGCACGTATGCTTAAAACAGGTATGATAGTTTTCGATACAGAGACTTCTGAAATCGAAATTGATTCGTGTGATGAACATATGATAGGAAATTGATGTATTGGTTCGATAATACAATTAAATAGTGCGGATCATTATGGAAGATGAAAAGGTAGAAAGGCCGACAATGCCCCTAATAGGAGATATTGCTCCAGGTTTTCAAGCAAGAACAACAAAGGGAAGAATTAATTTTCCCGATGACTACAAGGGAAAGTGGGTCATTCTCTTTAGTCATCCTGCAGACTTTACTCCTGTATGCACCACTGAATTCATCAAATGCGCAACTATGCAGGAGGAGTTCAGACAACTTAATACTGAACTTATTGGTCTGTCTGTTGATAGCTTGTATTCCCATATCTCATGGCTTGCAGCTATTAAGGAAAAGGTTGCATATAAAGGTTTGAAAAATGTTGATATAGATTTTCCAATAATAGAAGATCTGAATATGGAAATTGCACGCAAGTATGGTATGATACATCCCCGTGCATCCTATACACCAGAGGAATTTCTTGATAAATTTGAAGCCACAGGCGGTTCTTTTAATTTCATGGAGTCCAGCACAGAGACTGTAAGGGCTGTGTTCATTATCGATCCAAGGGCAAGAATAAGGGCAATATTGTACTATCCTTTTTCCAATGGAAGGAATATTGAAGAGATTAAAAGGTTGCTTGTTGCAATGCAAATATCTGACAAACATAATGTACAGACTCCTGAGAATTGGCATCCGGGAGATGATGTTATTCTTCCAAACCCTGTATCATGGGACGAAGCAAAGGAAAGGCTTAAGGAAAATAAGGAAGGAAACACATGTGGTGATTGGTTCCTGTGCCTGAAAGAAGATCCGGAGAAATAACTTCCTATTAATAAGCTATATTCTTTTTAAAACTTTCATAAATAGCTGGAGAAATGATTGCTGATGCATATGCCTCGAATCCTGTCAGACTTAAAGAAAACCAAGCAACCTGTGATATATAGACTAATGGAAGTTTCTGCTCCGATTGAAGATGAAAAGAAAATACATGGATTTAAGGGACTGTATGCAATCATAGAGGTTGCTTTTGCTCTCATACTGATGGAAAGAAAAAAACGCAAAAAATGAAGTGTTGGGGAGAATATACAGTAACAAATTCCCATCTTTTTTCTGATGCAGGCTTGTAGAGTAATCTTAAAAAGGAAATGCCTATAAGCAATGCATCTCTTTTATACCTGCAGATCAAGATAGCTGGTGACTTCATGAAAGAAAAGGAGAAAGAAGCAACTCTTCCTGATAAAAAGGATTTTAGTGAATGGTATAATGAACTCTTACAAGTAGCTGAAATAATGGATGTACGTTATCCTGTAAAAGGCCTGTATGTATGGTATCCTTTTGGCTTTGCCATCCGGAAAAACGTTTATAATATTATCAGGGAACTATTGGATACTGATCATATGGAAACAATGTTCCCGCTTCTTATTCCTGAGCAAGAGTTCATGAAAGAGGCTGAACATATAAAAGGCTTTGAAGATGAAGTTTATTGGGTGACCCATGGAGGTACTTCTCTTCTGGATGTAAAACTTGCACTAAGACCTACTAGTGAGACTGCCATTTACCCTATGTATAAATTATGGGTGCGTTCCCATGCTGATCTTCCTTTGAAATTATACCAAGTAGTCAATACGTTCCGTTATGAGACTAAACACACCCGCCCATTAATAAGACTAAGAGAAATCACTTCTTTCAAAGAGGCACACACTGTGCATGCCACATGGGAAGAGGCTGCAAAACAAGTTAACGAAGCCATAAGCATTTATACTGAATTCTATCGCAGGTTGGCAGTGCCAGTACTTGCTTCTAAACGTCCTGACTGGGATAAATTTCCGGGAGCCGATTACACTATAGCTGTTGATGCATTGATGCCTGACGGTAAGACTTTACAGGTAGGTACAGCTCATCACCTTGGTGATAACTTTGCCAGAACTTTTGACATTAAGTATGAAAACCCTGCAGGCGAGCAGATATATGCAAATCAGACATGTTATGGTATTTCAGAACGCTCAATAGCTGCACTGATATCCATACATGGTGACAACAAGGGTCTTGTGTTGCCTCCTGAAGTCGCCCCCATACAGATAGTAGTGATACCGATAGTGTTTAAGGATTCTTCTGAGGTAATAGAGGCATGTGAGAAGGTGTCCGAACTTCTTCAAAAAGACGGAATTCGTACGAAACTGGACCTCAGTGATGATCGCCCTGGAGCAAAATACTATAAATGGGAAATGAAAGGTGTACCTTTACGACTTGAGATTGGACCTCGTGATCTTAAAAATAATGTTGCTGTGCTGGTACGCAGAGATACAGGAGAAAAGCAGCAGGTACCAATTGACAAAATAGTACATAAAGTACATGAGCTGCTTAAATCCATTCATCAGAATTTATTTGAAAAAGCAGTTACAGATTTACAGAGCCGCATATTCACATGTTCTTCTCTTGAAGATGCTAAAGATAAATTATCTGCAGGCATTTCTTTGCTTCCTTGGTGCGGTGAGAAGAAGTGTGGCTTGCAAATAGAAGAGAAAATAGGTGCAGGCATTCTGGGCATACCAACCGAGCAAAAAGAAAGTCAAAACGTTCAATGTCCAGTATGTGGAAGAGATGCAAGTGTAAAAGTTTATGTAGCAAAGAAATATTGATTCTTTAGACTTGTCTTTATGAAAAAGAGGGTTATAAAAGAGGGTTATATATGGAAGCACCATCGCCTAGAATTATGAATAAACCTGAAAAACCATTGTTTATATGTGTATTAGCAAATACTGAAACAGCTTACATTGAAGGCATTTCTGCTGCCGGTAAGACCGCAAAACTAACAGACTACACACCTCCAGGAGATGCCGAGGTTCTTGAAACTGGAATGGTTGTAGATATACCTATTTTACCCATGACACCTCCCTATGACACACCCACTCCTGCGCTTATTACCCGAGTAGCTTTAAATCTTACCGGTGTAAAACATATGCTTGTTAACGCAGGATTAAAAATTCTCCCTGCAAAAACAGTGCCTTTAGTAGACATTAAAGGTTCCCCCGGAAAAGATATTCGTGAACCGATTGCTGTTGAAGATGCGCAGGGTATCTTTGAACGTGGCTTTAATCTGGGAAAAGATCTCAGAAATAAATATGACTTTATCATGATTGGGGAAAGCATACCTGCAGGTACTACTACAGCCAACGCAGTTCTCAACGCTATTGGTTATGACGGGAATGTAAGTAGTAGTGCATCTGTAAATCCACTTGAGCTTAAGAAAAAGGTTGTAAGAGATGCACTGGCTTCTTCCGGCATAAAACCAGGCGACTTACGGGAAGATCCAATTGAAGCTATCAGGTGTGTAGGTGACCCTATGATGTCAGCTGTTGCTGGTATAGTTGCAGGGCTTGGAAACATTCCTGTAATCCTTGCAGGTGGAACGCAAATGGCAGCTGTCTTTGGAGTAATTAAACACCTTGGTTATCCGACAGAAAATATTACTATTGTAACAACCTGTTATGTTATGAATGACACTTCTGCTCATTTTGAACAACTCTTAGCCGAACTTGGTGCCAGATATCACATTACAGATCCTGAATTTGGTCAATCACGTCTGCAAGGTCTTAGACAATATGAAGCAGGGTTTGTTAAAGAAGGTGTAGGTGCAGGCGGTGCTATATATCTTACACAGATGTATGGTATCTCTGTAGAAAAACTTAGATCAGAAATTGAAGTACTCTGTGAAAAACTGTCGAAATATGGAGATATTAACAGAGTGAAGTAAAACTAATAAACATCTTTATTAATTGGATCGAACACATCCACAATATTTGCAGTAGTATATAATATTTGAGCCTATAAGTTGTTTTTTCATTGGTTTTTGACAAAATTTACATGACGCATGTTGTGAGCTTTTATTGATTGCCAGATAGTTGCAGTTTATTTTTTGTTCCTTAAAAAGAACTTCTTTATTATTCAGATAAGACATGCTTTTCTCCTGGGTTTGGAATTATCAGGATTTATAGAAATACTACTTGTAAAGTATCAGCCGTTCTTAGCGCTACGTAAGCAAAGCATATTTCATCATAAATCTATCCCGTTTCTTAACCCCCTTTATAACATAATTGTAGCTATTATTACTTAAAATTATTTATTAAACATATATTATCTATTTTGTATATACATTGAGTTGAAGATTTAAAGATAAGATCAAATATGGAAATCTCCTGACAAAAGGCAATCAAATTCCATTTTCTGTCACCGATAGATATATCAGTGATAAGATTTATTCAGATGATACCCTATCTGGATATCCTTCAGGGGTTGTGGCCTAGCCCGGCATGGCGACGGGCTCCAGCGGATAAATGATGAACAACGGGTCTACCGAGATATACCCGACGGGGCATATCTGTGAGGAGCCGTTGGAGCACTGATATGTGCTCAGAATGCTAAGGAGCAGTTGTTCGGAGAGACCCGTCGATCGTGAGTTCAAATCTCACCAACCCCATTTTTACAAAAACACAGCAAAAATAACATAGAATAATAGTATTACATAAATTGATTAAACAAATTATATGTGACTGAATTAATATTTACTATTTTCTGATTTATGGTAACATATACTTATTTGTATAAAAATATCTATAGACTTACTTTGGAATAATAAAGAATAAACAAAGAAGGAATAAACGAACAACGTGTTTTGAAAATAAGGTTCTGAAAAATGACTCACAAACATTATATATACTGCAAAAGCACATTCATATTCGGAAATAGTAAATTCAAACCTAATATAAATCCTTTCCTGAATAATATATTTTAGAAGAGGTTACCATGATAGGATCAGATCTTGACAGAGTACTGGTAGTTGATGACGAACCCGCTATAGTAGATCTCATGGAGCTTTATCTCAGGTCTGATTATGAAATAATAAGAGCCTATAATGGAAAGGAGGCACTTGAGAAAGCCAGATCTGATAAGCCTTCGGTCATAATACTCGATGTTATGATGCCTGATATGAATGGATATGAAGTCTGCAAGGTATTGAAAACATCAGTAGAGACTCAGTTTATCCCAATTATAATGGTAACTGCGCTTTCAGGTAAGGATGAAAAGATAAAAGGTCTTGAATCAGGTGCAGACGAATTTTTGAGTAAACCTGTGAACAGGCTTGAACTTGTAACACGTGTTAAGTCCCTTACACGAATAAAGCATCTCCAGGATCGGATACTTGCAGAGCGTAATTATGCATATCAATGTATCGACGTAGCTGGAGTTATTATGGTGGTTGTGGACCGTGAACAAAAGATTAATCTTGTGAATCGTACAGGAAATGAATTACTGGGTTATGACGATTTTGAACTCATTGGTCAAAATATGTTTGATATGCTCTTCTTACCTGAAGAAAGAGAAATAGAAAAAGAAAAATTCAATCATATAATAAATAACAATATAGCAACTACTTCTGTCCATGAGAGAAAAATTTTAAAGAAAAATGGGGAAATTTTGATTGTTAGCCTGAGTGAAGCGCCCATCTATGATAGTAATGGAGATATAGAAGCAGTTATCTATTCTGGAAAGGATATAACTGAACTAAAGATAAAAGATGAGCTGTTATTAAGTTTAAGTGAAATTAGAGATATAGTCACAGGTGTTATCAATCAGGATTTTCTTTCCCAGATGTCTGCAATACAGGATAATGTCCAAAAACTTCTGGAAGAGGAGACTAAAATTCAAAATACAGAATATATAGAAAAAATAATACAAAACTTATCAAATATGATTGAGACTTTAAAGAATACTTCAGCATATTTGGTGGATAAACAACCCAAGGAAAAGATTCAATAGGAGTCGTAATAGGAGTATTTGCTATTCCCATGAAGGAAGTTTTGGGTAAAAACATTTAAATCATATCATGTATGTAGTAGACTCGTTTCATTCGGGAGAAATCCCGTGGGAATGTGGCCTTAAACAGGCTGAACCGTGAAACTTAAAATGAAACAAGGTGAATACAATTGTCAAAATCTTTTTATGGTTATGTACGAGATGCATGGAAGAACCCTGATGCTACTTATGTGAAGGATCTCAGGTGGGAAAGACTGCAGGAATGGAGAGAACAGGGTTCAATTGTTAAGATTAGAAGGCCTACAAGAATAGATCGCGCCAGATCTCTTGGTTACAAGGCTAAACAGGGTATAATTGTGGTGCGCGCAAAAGTGAGAAGAGGCAGCCGCAGAAACCCTAGATATGTTCGCGGAAGACGTACTCATAATATGGGTAAAAACAAGACAACTGCAGGCAAAAGCATACAAAGAATTGCTGAGGAGCGTGCAGCAAGAAAATATCCTAATATGGAGGTCCTTAATTCCTATTGGGTAGGCGAGGACGGTAAGGCCAAGTGGTACGAAGTAATCCTTGTAGATCCACACCACCCTGTGATAAAAAGCGATAGTAATCTGAATTGGATCTGCAATAGTAGTCAGAAAAGGCGTGTTTTCAGAGGAAAAACCAGCGCCGGCGTGAAGGGAAGAGGTATGGGTAAACGTGGTACTGGCACCGAAAAGAACCGGCCCAGTATAAGGTCTAACATGAACAGGGGTAAGTGATCCATAATATAAGTTTGCGAGTGATCGCTCACTCGACTGAAGAAACATCCAGGGTTATGGATGCCCTGGGTTTGTTTTTAAAGAATTCCTTTAAAGATAACTTACCAGATTCACTGGAAGAGTTAGTGGATATAGTGGAAGCTGAAGGGCACTACGGTAATCCAATAACTATTATCAGTACACAGCTTACTCATAAGGATAACACAATGGCTTTCTGTGAGTTTGTCCACAACAATATGACACCAAAAGATATTGAAACCCTCAGAAGTGAAATGCCTGAGAGACTTGATGAAAATCAGATATTTCACCTGCGCTTTGATAAACAAGAAGCTTACTTGGGACATGTAAAGCTTGTGTCATCTTCTGATGCAGTTATAGCTAAAATAAAAATAGAAACATATCCTAAGAACAGAGAAACAGCTGGAAAGATTGTGGAGGAGTTGTTTGGTTGAAGGTTATTATGACCTTTGCATCCGTTATCTGCCAGAAGATAAAGAAGCAATGGAGAAATTCCTCTTACTTGCAAAGCATTTTGGCTTTAAGGGTGTCGGCATAACGGAATCACCAAATAAAGAATATATAACCAACACTTGTCTGTACAATACTTTTTTAGACATTTTTTTTGGAATAGAAATAGATGAAGAGAATCCTGGTAAATTATATTCGCAAGTCAGCCGAGGCTCTCGGGAAGCTAATTATGTGATAGTCAAAGGAGGATCTGATAAACTTAATCGATCAGTAGTGGATACTCCTGATGTTAATATATTATCTTTGCCTTTTGGTATGAAGGAAGGAGGATTAGATCATGTTATCGCAAAATCTGCGGCAAATAGAGGAATCGCTTTAGAATTTGATGTGGGTGCACTTATCAGATACAGAGGCGGAAAACGAGTTCATGTAATATCAGAATTAAAGCAACGATTGATGCTTGCAAGAAAGTTTAATGTCGAGATGGTGCTAACAGCTGGTGCAAGATCCATCTGTGATATGAGAAGTCCAAGGGAACTTATAGCACTGGCAAGTTTGTTTGGGATGACAAAAGAAGAAGCTATGAAGTCCCTGAGAGATACACCAGCATCTATAATTAAAAGAAAAAAGACAAATGAATTTATAGAGGGTGTTGAACTTATCGAAGAACATGTTTATCCCGAAAAGCAGGGGGAATCCTGTTGAAAGTGCTTCCACCAAGCCTAAGGGAGAGGAAACGTTATCTGATAATAGAAATTATTACAGAGCATGACGTTTCAAGAGAAGAACTTATACGTGAAATCTTCGCTGCAACTGGATCATTATATGGTGATATTGGTTCAAGCGAATGTGGATTAAAATTACTGAATTTTGAGAAACAGAAAGGTATACTTCGTTGTTCCCATATGATGACAGAAAAAACCCGTGCGGCACTTGCAACTATTACCAGTATTGGAGGGCAACGTGCAATAGTACATGTCCTGGGTATATCTGGAACTATAAAAGGAGCAACAAAAAAGTATATACAGTGTGCAACCATATCAGAAGCCGAGCATATTAATATATAAGTAATAACAATGTTCATAGAGCAGAGCCGAAGAATAGACATTAATAAGGAGATGATTAAATATGCAAATGACGCCACAAATGGGTTATGATCGTGCCATCACAGTGTTCAGTCCGGATGGAAGGCTCTTTCAGGTAGAATATGCTAGAGAAGCCGTAAAAAGGGGAACAACTGCGGCAGGTATTAAAGCAAAGGAAGGCGTTGTACTTCTTGTGGATAAAAGAATTACCAGCAGGTTAATTGAAGCTGATTCCATAGAGAAGATATTCCAGATAGACAACCATATAGGTGTTGCTACTTCTGGGTTAGTGGCTGATGCCCGTTCACTGGTGGACAGGGCTCGAGTTGAAGCACAAATCAACAAAGTGTCCTATGATGAAAGTATAGGTGTAGAGGTGCTTGCAAAGAAGATATGCGATCACAAGCAGAATTATACACAGTTTGGTGGAGTTAGGCCATATGGTACTGCACTTTTGATAGCAGGAGTAGATGATACCAGACCAAGATTGTTTGAAAGTGATCCAAGTGGTGCCTTACTGGAGTATAAAGCCACTGCTATCGGTGCAGGAAGAAATACTTTTATGGAAGTGTTTGAAGCTGAATACCGTGAAGATTTGAGTATTGATGAAGCAATCCTGCTTGGAATGACTGCCTTATACAAGTCCACTGAAGGAAAACTTGATGCAACTACCTTGGAAATTGGTTTGGTCACCCTCGAGGACCGTACATTCCGCAAGCTTGCCGCAGAAGAAGTGGAACATTATGTAGCTAAGGTTCTTGAAGAGCAGAAAAAGCAGTTAAAAGAGGATGATGATTCAATTTCTCAAAATGGAGAGAATAGTGAGTAAAATTAATGTTACCTAAGGTTGCTTAAAATTACTCCATCTATAAAAGTGGGGGAAAGATATGGTATCTCTTGATGAATGCGTAATTGCAAGGCTTAAAAAGGGCAAGAATCACTATGAGGTTTTTGTGGAGCCAGAAGGAGCACTGGCACTGAAGAAAGGAGATGATGTTAAGGTAGAAGATATCATTGCAATAGAATCTGTTTTTTCAGATGCTGGTCAAGGTGAGCGTGCATCTGAATCCGATCTTCTCAATATCTTTGGTACATCGGATGCTGTAATCATTGCTAAAGAGATAATTTTACATGGTGAACTTCAGTTAACCAAAGAGCAAAGAAAACGTATACTTGAAGAGAAAACCAAGCGTATAATCAGTATTATAGCACAAAATGCAATAAATCCGCAGACTAAAACCCCACATCCTCCTTCTCGGATAGAAAAGGCTATGGAAGAAGCAAAAGTCCATATAGACCCTTTCAAGCCCGTAGATGAGCAAGTAATTACAGTTATGAAAGCTATCCGTCCCATCATACCTATACGCTTTGAAGAAGTTCAAATAGCAGTCAAAGTGCCAGCTGAATATGCTCCAAAGTCATATGGGGAAATTAGCAGGTTTGGTACGCTGGTTAAGGAAGAATGGCAAAGAGATGGTTCCTGGGTGGGTATTGTAAAGATGCCGGCAGGTATGCAGAACGACTTTTATGGTCTTGTAAACCATCTCACAAAAGGAGATGCTGAAACTAAACTTTTATAAGAGGCTAAATAATGGATAGAGAAATTGTAGTTCCGGGTCAACTTCTTTCGGAAAATGTAGAGGAATCTGGTGCCGGAACCTATGTAAAGGAGGGGAAAGTGTATTCTCTCCTTTATGGAGTAGCTAATTTAAAGAATAAGATATCTGTTATTCCATTTGCTGGGAAATATATCCCTTCCAGGAAAGATTTTGTTATTGGAATTGTTTTTGAGATTACTTCTTCAAACTGGATATTCGATATTGGTTCTCCCTATGACGGCCTGTTACATGTGTCAGAATACCCTAAACGTGTGGATCCTTCCATGATGAGGGACATCTTTGACATAGGAGATTGTGCTATCCTCAGAATAAAAGATGTTGATGCTACCATGAAAATAGAACTTACCCTTCGGGAGAAAGGATTAAGGAAGATCAAAGGAGGTAGATTGCTGGAAGTACCATCAAGCAAGGTACCACGTGTAATCGGGCACAATGGTTCCATGGTCTCCATGTTAAAGAAAGAAACAGGCTGTGAGATATTTGTAGGGCAAAATGGTAGAATATGGATTAATGGTAAAGATGAGAATATGGATAAGCTTTCAGAAGCTATTGACATTATTATCCGTGAATCCCATATTTCAGGTCTGACAGATCGTATAAGCCATTTTCTGCAGGTAAACGAAGAAGATAATAAGAAATGTCGCAATGAAGAAGATGAAGTTGATACCGAACAGAAAGAGTCTTGGGAAAAAATGACTTCTGTAAATGAAAAAGACAGCGAAAGAGTAGAGAAAATAAACGATACCGGCAGGATGGTAGATCAGCTACTGGACACTGATGAAAACTGAAAATTCAAACTATGTTTCCATAAATGGTCAGAAATTTGAGATTAAAAATATTATTGGAGAAAGTATTATGGCTAATAAACCTGAGAAGTTCATTGATGAGAACGGCTTGCGCTTGGATGGTCGGGCAGTTGATGAGATCAGACCCATGACCATCGAAATAGGTGTCTTATCAAGGGCTGATGGTTCATGTTATCTTGAATGGGGCAAGAACAAGATACTGGCAGCAGTGTATGGGCCTCGAGAACTGCATCCTCGCAGGATGCAGAAGCCTGATGAAGCTATTGTAAGATATCGTTATAATATGGCTGCTTTTTCTGTAGAAGAGAGAGCAAGACCAGGACCCAGCAGAAGGAGTATTGAGATATCAAAAGTAAGCAGAGATGCTTTTGCGCCCGTTATTATGACAAAGTATTATCCAAGTGCAGTAATAGATGTCTTTGCAGAAGTGCTTCAGGCGGATGCAGGTACAAGAACAGCTGCAATCAACGCCGCATCTATTGCTCTTGCTGATGCTGGTATTCCTATGAAGGGATTAATATCGGCATGTGCTGTCGGTAAAGTTGATGGACAGCTTGTTTTGGATCTTAACAAAGAGGAAGATAACTATGGAAACGCGGATCTTCCAATTGCAATGACTCAAGATGGTGAAATATCACTTTTGCAGATGGACGGCAATCTGACAAAGGAAGAATTTAAAAGAGCATTGGAAATGGCAAAAGAAGGTTGCAAAAAAATTCTTGAAATTCAGAAAGAAGCTCTGAAAAAGAAATTTGCATCCCGCGAGGAAGTTGTAGAAAGCCTTGTCGAAATTGCTGAAGAAAAACCGGATGATGTTCAGAAAGAGATTGAGCTTATTAAAGAGGAGCTTGAAACAGAAGAGTTCGATGATCTAGAAGAAGATGTGGAACAGGATATAGAAGAAGGCATCGATGTTATAGTAATCAAAACAGATGAATCAGATATTGAGATCTCCGAAGACGAGTTTACAGAATTTAATGAAGATGATGATTTGGAAACGGATGAACTTGAGGAGTCTGATACACTGGAGGTAGGTGAAAAAATATGACCAGTGAAGTAATGGCCTCACTGAAAAAAGATTACATCTACAACTTGATGCTTAAAGGAAAACGTGAAGATGGCCGTGCATTTGATGAGTATCGGAAAATTACTGTTCAGACAAATATAATTGATAAGGCAGAAGGTTCTGCAAAAGTATGCATAGGTGATACTCAGGTACTTGTTGGTGTCAAACTACAGGTTGGTGCTCCTTTCCCTGATGCACCTGACGAAGGTGTAATCATTACGAATCTGGAGATGAATCCGCTTGCTTCACCTGACTTTGAGGCCGGACCGCCAAAAGAAGATGCAATAGAGATGGCAAGGGTTACCGACAGGGGAATCCGGGAATCAGGCGCAATTGATTTAAATAAGTTGTGTATTACGGAAGGAGAAGAAGTCTGGATCGTATTCATAGATGTACATGTCCTGAACGATGATGGTAATCTTCAGGATGCTTCATCCCTTGGTGCGATTGCTGCTCTTATGACCACAAAGATTCCAGCCTCACGTGAAGGCAAGGGAGAAGACATGATGATGCCAATTAAAGACATACCCGTCGGTGTTACCCTTGTAGACATAGGCGGAGAATTGATGGTCGATCCGGGACTCGCAGAGGAAACTGTAGCAGATTCAAAACTGACCATAGCATCCAACAAAGATGGTTCTATCTCTGCAATGCAGAAAACAGGAGAAGGCATGCTAACTCAAGAAAAATTATTGAAAGCAGTGGATATAGCATGTGCTAAAGCTGAAGAGATTAGAGAGAAATATCTGCTCAACATATGATGCCAGATGGTCATTACACAAAATATCAAAGTCTATAACGAGATTAAGGAGAATGCTCATGGCAAAAAAATATTCGAAAAAAGGACGTGTGACCAGATCTGCAGGGAGATTTGGTGTGAGATATGGTAGGAAAGATCGCAAACTTGTTGCTGATCTCGAAGAAAAGATGCGTATGCCCTATATATGTTCAAAATGTGCTCGTCCAGCTGTCAGGAGAATAGGCACAGGCATCTGGCAGTGTAAAAAGTGCGATTACACTTTTGCAGGTGGCACATTCTTGCCTCAGACACCAATGGGCATGACAGTTGCCCGTTCTGTTAAAAAGGCAACAGAATTCCTAAGTGAGTGATAAAGACTATGGGATACAAGTGTACACGCTGTAAAAAAAATGTAGAGGTTAACTTTAAAGCTATGGGTATACGCTGCGAATATTGTGGGCATCGCATACTTGTGAAGGAAAGACCTACGACTATAAAAAGAATAAAAGCTGAGTAGAAGTATGCTGATTACTTCTTCTCGCAAACCATCTGTAAATACCAGGTCTCTTTGCAAGGACCTTGCCTCTTTTTTTCATTGCAAGTACATAAATCGTGGCAAAAGGGGGATGAAAGAAACTATCTCTATGATAGCTGATGGTGCCGGTCCATTGCTGCTGGTTGGAGAATACCACGGAAATCCAGGGAGCCTTATATTCTATGGAGCCGATGGAAGAGAAGTTATTTCCATGCGAATAAGTGTAACGTCGTTATGTAGGCTTCAGAAAGAACTTCTTCCTGAAGTAGATCCCGTGATTACAGGTCATGCCGATTTTGCACCATTATTATCGAAAATACTATCATTGAAATTAGTAGATGAACCATCTTCACCACTTGTGATGGAGATATCTAATGAACATTTAAATTTTCTGTATGATAATAAACAACTTATCAGATTCAATATAAAAAGTATCCGGTAGGAAGATTCAGTGGAAGCTGCTGCAGAATCAATTTTTGAAACCGACAAAGCCTTTCTTATATACAAGATATTGATGCCTGAAATAGAAACACAAGTTACTGAGAGATCCAGGATAAATCTGCATGTGTTCAAAGACAAACTGATCCTGAAAGTAGTTGCATCAGATCTTGTTTCCCTGCGTTCCACAATGAACACATGGCTACGCCTGATACAGGTTGCATACGAAATATTGGAACTTACCAGTTTGAAAGTGAAGTCTAATTAGAGAAACATTAAAATCATTTAAGGTTAATTCTGATTCAGGTGAAACCACATGAGTACACAAATACCTCCACAAATACAAAACCAGATTGCTCAATTGCAGCAAGTTCAGCAGCAAGCACAATCTCTTGCCATTCAGAAGTCACAGATGGAGACTTTGCAAAAAGAATCCGAACTTGCCTTGGAAGAGCTTGAAAAAGTTCCAGACGATGCAGTAATATACAGAACAGTTGGCGATCTCCAGATTAGATCTGAAAAACAAGAAACTATCGCTAAGCTCAAAGAAAAAATAGAAACATTATCTTTAAGGATTCAATCCATATCACGTCAGGAAGAGCGTATATCAAAACGTTTTACTCAACTGCAGGAACAAATACAACAGGCAATGGGACAGAAGGCACAGTAGTGTCTTTCCTTTTTTGCTTTTGTTTCTCATAATACCTCTTTAAGTGATGAGTAGAGGTTTCCATGCAGGTTGATGAAATAGAATTCTATAACCGCCTTCTGGACTTCAACAAAATTTTATATTTATGTCACCGAAATGCAGATCCGGATGCAGTTAGCAGTGCTTTTGCTCTTGCTGAAGCAATTGGGGGAACGGTAGGGTTAGTAGATGGCTGTAACAAAATGGCAGCGTTACTTATTGACAAGTTGGAAATCGAAGTTGTAAACAGACCCAATCCATCTGAATACGATATTACTTTGGTGGTTGACACTTCCACCAGTTCTCAGCTTAATGATATCAAACTTGATAAGTATTGTGTGATTGATCATCATTCCACTACGGCATTAACTGAAAACGCCGAATTCTATCTGCACCGTAATGCTACATCAACAGCAGAAATTGTTTTTCATATACTAAGATGTATGGATGCTCCCATAATGAGACGTACTGCACTGGGTTTGCTTACAGGTATAGTAACTGATACCGGACATTTTAAACATGCAACAGCAGAAACATTTCGTAACGTTGCCGATTTAATTATGGTCAGTGGTGTAGAATATGCAGAGGTTTTGGAAATGATGGCTGCAACACCTCAGGATATATCTATGCGAATAGCAATGCTAAAATGTGCCACCAGAGCCACAATAGAGAGAATAGATGATTGGCTGGTGGTATGCTCACATGTTAATTCCTTTGGAGGTGCAGCATCTTCTATGTTGTTGAACATAGGAGCAGATGTTGCTTTCATTGGTACTGAAAGAGATGATACTATTCGTGTGAGCGGGCGTGCTAAAAGAGAAGCAGTTTATGCAGGGGTGAACCTAGGTAAGATCATGGAAGAGATAAGTTTAAAATATGAAGGTACAGGAGGAGGCCATGCCGGAGCAGCTGGGATTGATGTTGTGGCAGATATGAATGAAGTGCTTAATGAATGTAAGGAGCGCGTTAAGGTTATACTGGAAAACAAACCTAATCCATCGATTTGTGAACCCTTTTCATAATTGTTATCCATTACACAGAGGCGTGAGATATGATAGAATACTGGAATCCTCTTATTGAAAGAATGCCCCTTGAGGAGCTAAATAAATTACAGGAAGAGAAACTAAGAAACATCGTAAGGTACGTTTATGAGCATTCTGATTTTTATAGAAAAAAGTTTGATGAAGCAGGAATTAAACCCGAGGATATAAAATCCCTTACAGATATCACAAAATTGCCATTTACATACAAAAAAGATCTGAGAGATACCTATCCTACCGGGATGTTTTGTGTTCCGAATGAGCAACTTGCACGTTTCCATGTATCTTCTGGGACAACTGGAAAACCTACTGTAGTGGGGTATACAAGAAATGATATTGATGCATGGTCAACTTCGCTTGCAAGAGCACTTACTTCCATTGGTGTGGGACGAGGAGATATTATTCAGATAAGTTATGGTTATGGATTGTTTACTGGGGGCTTAGGGCTGCATTATGGAGCTGAAGAAGTGGGTGCAACAGTATTACCCACCAGTTCTGGAAATACGGAAAAACAAATAGAACTTATGCAAGACTTGGGTACTACCATTATAGCATGCACTCCCTCCTATTTCCTTTTTATGGCAGAAGTTGCAAAGAACATGGGAGTGAGTATAAAGGATGATACCAAACTCAAAATAGGAATATTCGGAGCTGAGCCATGGTCTCAACAGATGCGTGCACGGATAGAAGATACTACAGGAATTAAAGCTTATGATGTATTTGGAACATCGGAACTAAGTGGTCCTCTTTTCACCGAGTGTACCTACCAGGATGGTATTCATATCTGGGCAGATCAATTTCTTGTTGAGGTAGTTGATCCAGAAACAGGGGAATCATTACCAGAAGGAGAAAGAGGGGAACTTGTGATTACAACTCTCTCCAAGGAAGCTCTGCCATTGATAAGATACCGTGTAGGAGATAATACAGTACTTAACAAGCAACCCTGTAGATGTGGCAGGACCCATCCACGTATTATGCGTATACTTGGTCGTGTGGATGATATGCTCATCATAAGAGGTATCAATGTTTTCCCAGGTCAGATAGAGTCAGTACTCATGAATATTCCTGAAGTAGGAGAACACTTCCAGATAATAGTAGACAGGATTAACGAACTTGATGTCATGACCGTGCAGATAGAAATGACAGATGCTGCCTTTAGCGACAAAGTGAATGATATCATCAAGCTGGAAGACAAAGTGGCTTCAGCTTTGAAAAAAGTATTGAACCTGGCTGTTAATGTTGAACTTGTGGAACATGGAAGCCTCCCAAGGTCTATGGGAAAATCCAAGAAAGTTATCGACAAGAGAAAATTATAACAATAGATAAACATTATTATTTAATTAAGAACTAATGGTGGTCCAATGCAAAATAAAATAATAAAACAGATTTCACTCTTTTCAGAAAACAAACCTGGAAAGCTTGCAAATATTGCAGATAAATTCAGAGATGCAGGAGTGAACATCCGAGCTTTCACCATTGCGGAGGCAGGTGATTTTGGAATTATAAGAATGGTTGTGGATAAGCCAGATCTTGCTCATGAAGTATTGCATGAAAGCGGTTTTACTGTCTCAGAGACTAATGTGCTCGGAGTGGAAATGGAAGATGTGCCGGGTGGACTGGCTAAGATAGCAGATGTTTTAGGCAAAGAGAATATTAATATAGATTATGCCTACGCTTTTGTGACAAAAACAGAAAAAGCATTGCTCATTCTGAGGGTCAGCGATATTAAAGCTGCAATTAATGTTCTGGAAAGAAATGGTATTAAATTAATAGATATGAAGGATATCGAGAATATTTAAATTAAATATGCATATTTATATTTTTACATATTTTAATTTAAACCATTATGATTTTATAGAACATCTTAGAATTCACATGGGATGAAAGAGAGCATACGACAATGTTCTACATTAACACAACCCCATAAAAAGCTGGGGGGTTCCCATACTACAATAATTGGGGGAAGGCATGGAAAAAAAATTGTGGGGCTTATAAGCCAACATGCAGAAGTAAAAAAAATAGTGCCTTCAGTCATAACTGTAAAGGGAAAAAGCAATCCTGGTGGCCTTATCATTGCTAAAGTTTTACGCCCGGATGAAAGAGGAAACCTTAGGTTATTGATTTCTCAGGGTACTTCTTCTCAGGAGCTAAGAATAATTACTACTGTAGGAGATGTGCAGAGTGGAGAGCGTATAATGCATGAACTGAACAGAATGATACTTGAATATATCAATTGAGTGAACAAGGATAGCGTTGATATGATTTATATCGGGGTGGACCATGGTACTACAGCGATGAGATTCGCGGCTTTATCTGATGTAACCCAAGAAACAATAAAATTGGAAATATCACGCACAGATGCCGCTCTCATGTCCGAAAAACAAATCATCACCTCTCTTTTAGAGAACTTCAGAGTTAGTATGAAAGAGATAGGACTAATTGCAGTCACCTATTCCATGGGTGATGGTATTAGTGCTATAGAAGATATCCATGCGGTAAAGCAAAGAGGTGTCCTGAGTATAGAAGGAGCTGGTAAAAAGACTGGCGGAGGTTCAAAGGTCTTTGACGCTATACGGAATTCTGGTATACCGGGAATAGTGATACCAGGAATACATGAGAATAGTAATACTGATCCTAGAATGAATGTTTTTTCTCATTCTACAAGCCCGGAAAAAATAGGTATTGCATATCACGTTTTTTGTAAAGGATTTAAAGATTATGTGCTTTCTGATATCAGTTCAAACACTGTGACCCTCGGAGTGGCACATGGAAGAATAATAGGTGCTATTGACGCTTGTATATTTGCTCCGGGCTTGATTCATGGACCTTTGGATGTACGTGCTATCCGTGAAGTTGATCAAAGAAAAAAAAGTGCAAATGAAGCATTCACAAATAGTGGTGTTCTTAAAAGGGCCGGGTATAATGACAGGAATGAATTGATTGACGCTGCAAATAGAAAAGAACCTCAAGCTTTACTGGCCCTTGATACTCTGGCACTCTTTGCATCAATGGAAATTGCCAGTATACAGATTCTTTTGAAAGATTATGGTGTCCAGGGAGACGTATTTGTAGAAGGTTCAGTAGCTGAAATACCTTATGTGATTGAAAAGATAGAGCACCATCTTGGTTTGAAAAGCCATGTACTTGACAGATGGAGCGCTGCAATTGGTTGTGCTGAGATAGCCAGGGACATTTCTATAGGCGCAAGGGAAATACTCGGCCTTGAAGTGAAATTTGAATATTGAAACATACATATAAATTCGAATTTATCTTCTTTAATTTATTTTTTAAATCCATATAAAGATTAGGGTTTTGACTGAAAATAATATGCACCAAATCTTTAAATAAAACAATTGTTACCTATTGACAGATTTCGATAGAATTTGCTTGTTATTAAATCTCATACAATAAATTGTAATAAATAAGAGGTATAATATGAAGATTGCAATCATTGCACCAAGTCCTGTACCTTTCACTATAGGGGGAGCTGAACTGCTGTTCAGTTGTATGCAGGACTCCATAAATAATTATACTTCTCATCAATGTGAACTTATAAAACTGATAACTAAAGAAAATACTTTCTGGGATTTAATTGAATCATATTACAAATTCTATCAATTAGATCTCACACATTTTGATTTGGTTATTTCTACAAAATATCCGTCATGGATGGTTAGACATCGTAACCATATAGTATATATGGTGCATCCGTTACGTGGATTGTATGATACATACTCTTTATGTACTAACAAGTCGAAGATTCCTGATGAATTCAATATCGGTCTTGTTAAAGAGATACTGGATATTACCAAAATCCGAATCAAAAGGAACAAAAATGTAGAAAAACTTTTTGAAAAATTATTTCAGCTGCGTATGGAACAGGATGATTATCCTGAAGAAATATTTGAATTTCCAGGACCATTTATAAGAGATATAATTCATTTTTTTGATCAATGGGCTTTATCCTATGAAAATACTAAAGAATATTACTCAATATCAGAAACTGTAAAAAGAAGAAAAGATTACTTTCCTCTTTCTGCGAAGGTGAATGTAATATATCCTCCTCCTAAAATAAAGGATTTTGAATGCAGAGAATTTGAATATTTTTTTACTGTAAGTAGGCTGGACCGTCCTAAACGTATAGATCTGCTTATTAAGGCAATGAGATTTGTTCCTCACAATGTGAAATTAAAGATTGCAGGAGAAGGACCTGAAAAAAGCAGGCTTATGGAATTGGCTGCCAACGATAACAGGATAGAATTTGTTGGGTATGTGAACGAAAATGAATTAGTAGACCTATATGCAAATGCTCTTGCAGTTCTATTTGTTCCTCAGGATGAAGATTATGGTTATATCACTATTGAAGCAATGATGAGTTATAAACCTGTTATAACAACTTTTGACAGCGGTGGTCCTCTTGAGTTTGTGTCAGATAGGGAGACTGGGTTTGTAACCGATCCTGATCCAAAAAAGATAGCAGACAAAATTAATTATTTTGTTGAACATGTAGACGAAGCAAAAAAAATGGGTCTTCTTGCAAATCAAAAAACAAAGGATATCACCTGGGGAAATTTTGTATCTAAGCTTGTAGGGGAAAGAGATCTCCATTTCCGCCGGAAAAAAAAGATTCTTGTATTAAATACTTATTCTTGTTATCCTCCCAGGGGCGGGGGACAGCACAGGGTATACAATATTTATTCAAGGTTATCCAAAAAATTTGATGTAACCATCTGCTCTATAGTTGAGAGTGATAAAGAATATCAAAATCTCATTTTGAAAAATGGATTAAAGCAAATATGCATTCCCCAGAGCATCGAACATGCACGATGCCAGTGGGAGATGGAGGGAAAGACTGGTTTAAATCTATATGATGTTCTTATGATAGATTATGTCGAAAAATCTACTGATTATATAGGTGTCGTGAAAAGATTATCTCATGAAGCTGATATTATTATATTCCCACATCCCTATCTGTATGTAGTAAAAAAGTCGATAGATTTCTCGGGAAAGATAATCATATATGAATCACAGAACGTATAATATCT
>JACIVZ010000026.1 GCA_014361205.1 Methanomethylovorans sp.
TCCAGAAGTACTTATATTTACATTCTCAGAGGATTCTTTCTTTTTACTATTAAATTCAGATATCTGAGTATTTATTGACTTTTTTTGAAGTATCATTTGTTCATATTCTTTAAGCTTTGAATGGATTTCTTCGATTCTTGTTCGTGTAAGATCTCTTTTTTTAATCAGAGAAGAGTGTTCGTCCTTTAGCTGTATTTCTTGTGTCTGCAGCCGATTAAGCCTATCGAAAGGGTTTGAGCTTTCAATCTCCTCTATCTCTTTCTTTACTTCTTTTATACTCTTATCTGTATCTCGCTGATGTCTTCCCACTCCAATTCTTGCATTCCCTGCACGTTCCCTGTATTCCTCAAGTTTTCCTATCTGCAAGAGGTCATCTATCATTTTCTGCCTATCTATTGGTCTTGCATTTATGAGAATATCTATCTCTCCCTGCCTTATATATACACAGTTTCTGAATGCTTCTTCATCCATCTTAAGGAGGGAAAGTATAGTATCATAAGTCCTCTTTGCCTGGTCTGTAAAAATCTGTCCATTGATTTTAAACACCGAACGTGTGTTTGAAGCTCTCCCTGATGCCGGGTCATTACGGAAAACTTGTTCCATAGAATAAACGTTACCTTTCTGTTCGAATTCCAGTACTATGGAAGCTTTTGTGGTGCCTTTTCGCACAAAATCTGCAATAGTGAAATCCTTTGTGAGAGTTTTACTTCCAAAAAGTCCAGTAAAGCAGGCTTCTAAAAGGCTGGACTTACCACTGCCGTTAACTCCTGATATAACAGTAACACCATTCTTAAAAGAGATATCAAGCTCTTTGTAACTGCGGATGTTTTCTACTTTGAGACGTTTAAACATCAAAAGTAATCACCAAGATTGTACTGTTTTGGTTTTGTATGGGCACTTAAACATCGCTTTTTTTCATCATAATTTTCATCTTGTTTTTTTATATTTATCTGTTTATTCTCTTTTTCAGATTCAAAGAGATTAGTTTCGGAAACATTCATCATTGATTTTTCCCTCTCCTCCACATTAGAATCAGGAGATAAATTCAATGACGATTCATTTTCTGTATCGTGCAAAGTATGAGAAATTTTTTCTTTTGTTTCTTCATTTAAAAGCAGGGGTTGTGAAAAATCAATCTTTTCAAGAAGAGCACCCAACTGTTTTTCAGATTCGTCACTTACCTTTGTTTTAGAAATTGCCAGGTCTCTGACAATTTCATCTATCAGCAGACCTCCTATAGAAAGATTCATTCTCTTGATTTCTTTTTTAATTGCTTCATCCGGATCATAGAAGGATATTGAAACAGAGTGCTCTAATCCTTCTTGAGTTACTTTTCTCAAGTCCCGGACACCAGGGACAAGTACATTATGGGAAAGAAGCATCTCTTCAATTTCTGCATGGGAAATTGGCACATTCACATCATCACCATTGATTTCCACGAACACGACTTTATCTTTTACATCTTGCTCCTTAATGGCAGACAATATATCCTCATAAATCTTAGAAGGATCTTTAATGGTCACAGGTATTATAAGGAATTCTCGAGTGGGAATTGTTCTTCTACTTATGTCAATACCTTTGTCAGAGATTGTGATTATGTTATAAGAACGGTTCTCTTCTTCTGCAAGACTGTTACGCTCAGTGCTTCCACAGTATGTTACCCAAGTATCGCCCACAGTAATCTTTTCGTATTTGTGATAATCTCCAAGTAACATAACATCCACATGGAAGGGCATAGCGGCTATGACAGATGCACAGTCCCATTCTCCCGTAGTGATGGGGCTCATAAGTTGATGCATCACAAGTATATTATATGAAGATTCCAAAGGTTTTTTAAAAACAGAAAAATCGAAAAGAGGTATCTTGGATCGGGGAACATTGTCGATTCCGTAGAAAGCTATGTCTTTGAGCATATAGGGAACAGTTCCAAGCCTTATGACGAGTCCCATGCTTTCAAAAAGATCAAGCCACTGTGTATTCTGTTTGCTTTCATGATTTCCCACAATAGCTAGAAGCGGTATGTCCGCTTGCTTGAGCCGGGAGAAAAGTTTCATAGTGTCCAGAATATCTTCAAGCGAAGGTGTTCTTGAATCAAAAAGGTCTCCTGCATGCACTACAGCATCTACCTTCATTTTGATAGCATCATTGATAACTGTAGAAAATGCCTGAAGGAAATCTTGCCTTCGCACATCGCTGTGGTATTGCCTGTATCCAATATGGGTATCTCCAGTATGGATTATTTTAATCTCCCGATCCATCATATACATACTATGGCTCCACTACATTTTAATATTCCGAAGTATAAACTCTACTGACTGACTATAAATAGTGTTTATGTTAAGTTTATATACATTCTAAATATATATGTTATTATATGGATGAAAGTGGACAGATAACATTAGATTATCTTGTCGGTATTACAATATTCTTGTTAGCTCTTGTGTTTTTATTCCAATATGCTGCAGGACTATTCATGCCATTTGAATCAACTTCAGATGAGGTTACCATGATAGCTGATAGAGTAGCTGCAACTGTGGTAGAAGATTGGATAAGTGCAGGTGATCCTCATACATCCAACATAGTTTGCAGTACTTTTATGGAAGATTTCTTCACACAATTGAATACAAACTACATAATTACTCAAAACTCCTTAGGGCTCAATGGTACTTTTTTCTGTTATGATCTTAACGTTTCTTTGGAAAATAGTACAAAAGTCATCTCATGCGGGGGGAAAAATCTTCCACATGGAGGAAACATAGGGCAAACTAAAAGAATAGTTTTAGTAGAGGATAGCAGAGGGAATTCATATACTGCTATTCTATCATTCAGGGTGTGGTGAGATGGCTTTAACTAACATCAACTATAGTCTGTATAATAATCCATCAGGACAGATACATACTCTGGAAGCTGTCACTGCAACTATGATCATGGTTTCAGTGATCATCTTCACAGTTCAGGCTACATCCCTTACGCCACTTACATCATCAACTGCAAATGCTCATATTGAAGCTCAGATGCAAACAATGGGACAGGATATACTCAATGTCCTCGACTATAGTCAGTGGGGATATGTTTCACCTCTTAAGCAGGATATTGTTTCCTGGAATGGCTATGAGTTTTCTTGGAACGGTACTGCATATTGTTCAGTCAATACTGTGGAATCCAGTCGTTTGAATAGCTCCACTGCAGAGATACTAACAGAGATTGCTGTACCCCGTGGGATTGCACACAATCTTCTATTCATTTATATAGACAGTTCAGGCCTTCCCCAGAGAGTAGCGTATATTTACAATGGTGATCCATCGGACAATGCAGTTACTGTTTCGAGAAAAATACTGCTCTGCGACCATGATGTCTCTAATAAAACTGCTTTTTTGGCAACCACCGGTATACCAGATGCATCTCCATCATCTGATTTCTATAACATTGTGGATGTGAGGCTGACCCTTTGGAGAATGTGACACTAGGAGAAATAAAATGAACGCAGATGATGATTCAGCACAGATGTTACTTATTGCTGGTTTTGCGATAGGTGTGAGTATTGCTGTATTCACTGTAATGCTCAATAATATCATATATGCAAGCAACATGGCCTCTGAGTCAAGTATTGAAACGAGTCCTTTTGAGATAGGGAATGTACTTAAATTAACTTCCCAGGCTTATGAAAATGCTTATAACAGTGCAATGAATGCCGGTACTTTTGATAGCAATGTGTTTATGGATTATCAATCATCATACGAAAACCAGTTAGTTAAAATGTTTGCTTTTTCTGGAAAAAGACTTACCATAGAAAATAGCACTCTTATTGATGCATATTTTTCAAAGAATGGTATGATAAATGGCATGCCTAACTGGACATTGATAAGCAATGTGAACTTTACAGATACTTTCATACTGGAAATTCCAAAAGCCAGCAAACTATCCAATAATTCTAGTTGTCTGCGGTTTGAAGCTGTTGAAACCAATGGTAGTATGCTATGGGCTATGGATATCTATGATTCTGGAGGATATGTGAACGTAAGGGTCATGGACAACAACTCCACACTGGGTAATACCACTTCTGCATCAGGTTATGTGTATCTGAATATCACAGGGAACTATATCGATGGAACAAGCTATTTTAATTTCCATTTCAACGATCTCACTTCTTCTCATGTGTACCACATAAATGTGATCAATGGTACTGCTGGTGCAGGTATATTCAGGCTATCAGGAAACCATGTTGATGGTCACTCATTTAATATTGCAAGGCATGCAGTAGTGCTTGCTAATATTAGTGTAGTATCTTTTGATAAAAAAATGTTCATTTCGTATCCCATTCCGGTTCCCGGAGGTATAGCATGAAACTCCTTAAAGATGAGGCTGCAGTGTCTATTTCTATAGGTTTTATTCTTACTTTTGTTATAAGCGTTATTGCAGTTATTACTGTACTTACTGCTTTCTATACGCTTATGGACAGAGCAGAACAGACAGTCATGAGAAATGAGTTCAGAATCCATGGTAATGACATTGCAATGCGAATCTCCAGCATAGATACCATGATAAGTATTATGAACAATTCAGGTGCATCCATTGTATTGCTGGAATATGATCTCAATCTCCCTGATAAGATAGCAGGGGAACATTATTCTGTAAGCATAGTTAACAGCAGTCAGGAGATAGTGCTGCAATCCAATGACAGAACAGAAACTAAGGTAATGATACCCTACAGTACTCAAAACATGAGAGTAGTTGAGAATACCATCTTCAGTGAGGCAGGTACACACTATATGATATATAATCCTACCTATAGGACTTTGGAGATCAGATGATATGAGTTCCAAAAACACTCTTAATTGTTTAAAAGGTGCTGAGGAAGCGGTTTCAGAAATCGTTGACTTCAGTATCACAATGGGTATCATGCTTCTTGGCATAGGTATCATAGCCATTGCTGGTTTTCCTCTCGTGGGATATATGCAGGAAGTCCAGCATACAGAGAACATAAAACAAAGTTTTACCGTACTGACTTCGAACATCAATAAAGTTGCATTCGGTAGCTCTCCATCACAATCAGTGGAAATAAAGCTTCATAAAAGCACTGCAACTGTTACAGGCACCAGTTCCATAACAATTGATATGCATGTATGGAATTCTTCCAGCAGCACAGTGGATACAGAGTCTTTTGACAGACAGTTAAGAGTAATAGAAAATCGTTACAATGAAAGGTCTATTGGTTATGAGAATACTGGTGCCTGGGCAAAATATGAAAAGGAAAAGGTAGTGATGATCTCAAAGCCCAATTTTGCTATTGGTGAAGATATGTTAATGATTCCTGCAGTTATGTTATCTGGCTCTTCGAGCGTTTCTGGCACCGGGCTTGTCCGCGTTGTATGCAATGGCGGACTGCCTTCGGTACATAGATATGAAAATGTATCAATGATGAATATCACTATATGTAGTCAGTATTATGATGGTTGGGGAAGATTTCTGAACGAAACAATGGGTATGAAGATAATAAAATACGATACCCTTAATGATACTGTTTCTACATCAAAAAAATACTTTCCGGACAATATAGATGTGGTGATAGTTTACTCGCCTATGAAAGTTACCATTCAATAAGGGGATAGGATATGCCAAAGAAAAACGGGGTTTTCGAATGCAAAACTGCTGAATCTTCAGTAGTTGGTATAGTGATTATACTTATGCTTACCACTCTTTCTGTAGGTACCATCTTGTTATATGGCATACCTACAATCAACGATATGCAGGATATGGCTAAAACTCAGAAAGTAGAACAAGCTTTCACAGTATTAGATTCAAGGGTTAGCAAAGTAGCCTTGGGGGAGTCACCTCTTCAGACCACATCTCTTTCCCTCATGGGAGGAACGCTGGAAGTCAAAGGAGAAGGTGCATCGTATAACAATAGTGAGATAACGATAGTTCTTGCTAATATTGACGCCCCTTGGTATGATAGTTTCAGTAAGCAACGCTATAGGTGGGGAGCATGGGAGGGTTTCGAAACTCAGAACGATTTCACGATGTTTAATGTTCCCATGGGATATATAATTTATAACAAAGATGACCGTATAGTAGGATATGAGGGTGGTGGTGTATGGTCAAAATATCCTACAGGGCAAGCTGTCATGATATCTCCTCCTGAGTTTAACTATAACGGTGAAACACTCACATTGCCTGTCATGTGCATTATAGGAAATACCAGCATCAGTGGTGGAACTGATGTAGGAATAACAGTGAGTTCCACTAACATACCTACAGTTTTATATCCGGATCCAGTCAAGGATAAGAGAATGATTAACCCTCTTAAGTCAGACAAAGTTCTCATATATATCAAAAGTAATTTTTACAATGCATGGTGTGACTACGCTAACACGCTTGCATATACTAGTGCCACAGTTGATGAAACTAATAGTACGGCAGTGGTGGAACTTGAGGTTATGCCTCCCATGGGCAAATCAGTCCTTACTCACAACTTTAAGGTAGGAGCACTTAATGTTTCTCGTGCTGCACCTATGCACAACTTCTCTTTTGATTTCGGTGCAAGATCTTCCCAAGGCCTTAACCCTACCAATTATCAGATATCTGCGACATCAGGTACAAAGACTCTAATCTATTCTCTGGCAAAGAAGGGTGGAGCAAACCAGCTCCAACTTACTGTGACATATCAGGACACAGCAGCAGCTTCATATACAGAAAAATGGAATGGGGTCAATGTTTTCCCTGTAAAAGGTACTAAGCAGGATCAACAAGCCATTGTGGACCTGCTGGATAAGAACTTTGTTATGAAATATGCAAGTGATAAAGACTTTTCGTGGAATGATACAAGTGCGGTTAGTCTGCCACCAAATGTCAATTTCCATAATGGAGATGAGACCTCTTTATACAACATTACCCAACATTACATGAGACTCATCACTATGGATGGGTCCGTGAAGTTTAGCCTAAACAGCCCAGGAAAATCTGATCCTGTAGACTATGATAAGTCAAGTCTGACATTGTATTATGATGGTATGCCCGGAGCAATTACATACCTGCATGTGACAAGGAACGATCTATTGACTTTACTGATTTAAGTTATTATGGAGTCAGATGATAAAAATCTTCAAATGATTATAATGATACTATCGTTGTGGGTCATATTGCATTCCTGAAGTTTTTTTATTTTTAAAAAGTTATTCTTAATTATATAAGTATGTAGCCGCATGCAAGATTGTAAACGGTCATTAAATTTTTATAGTATCTCTATAATGAAAGTTAATTATACTTTCAAATAAAAATTAAGAAAATAACTTTTTTGTTATATCTTCTTTTTAATTTTATCTTAAAAAGAATATTCTTGAAAGTGTTGGACAATAGTGTTTAACTATTTTGGAATAGTTTATATAGTTAGTCTTCGGTAGTCTGACATATGGGCCAAAAACGATTATTTCCCCAGCATCTGCAATTTGGTTTTTCAGACCAGGGAGTAAGTCCCGTGGTTGGAGTTTTGTTGATGGTTGCTCTTACTGTGCTCCTTGTCGGGGTGACTGCAGTTTCCCTTGCCGGAGTGTCCAATCCTTTGAAAAAAGGGCTGATGGCCAATGTGGATATTGAATTAATTGAAGGTGGTGTGCCTAATGAGGTCAGGTATAGAGATAACTTCATAATCCTTATGCACAAAGGTGGAGATCCTTTGCCAATTGAAAGTATACAGATAATTCTTACAGGTCAAGGCAGCAGTTATACCGGCGTAGTTGCACAGGGAGGGAAGATTGTGAAAGGGGATTTACAGGTCACATACCTTGATTTGTGTCCAGAAGGTAAGGATTCCCGGTACCTAAAAAGGAACTCATGTATTACAGATGGCTATTGGTCTGCAGGAGAAGTCATTGTTCTTAATGGTGATGATGGTCTGGGTCATAATTCCTCTGTAATAGTGAGAGTAGGGAACATCTCAAACACATCAAATAACTTCGGCTTTAAAAAAGGAACAGTAGTTACTGTAAAAATTATAGAAAATCCATCCTCTAAGTTAATCTCGAGATGTAATGCAAATGTTCTTGCTGCAAAGAAAATATAAACCAAATTATTTGTATAGAAAGGTATAAGATAGTGCGATGACTGGACAGAGAGGATATTTGGATTATTTCCCTAAAGAGCATTGTTACCCTCACCAGCAGGATGCCATGGAAAAAATATATTCAGCACTTTTGAAAAAAGAGGTCATACTCTTTGAAGGTGCTTGCGGTACTGGTAAGACCCTAAGTTCTCTTGCTCCTGCGCTTTATGTGGGTAAACAACTGCAGAAAACTGTGATCATTGCAACTAATGTACATCAACAGATGGTACAGTTCATCAATGAGGCCAGGGAGATAAAACAAAGAAATGATATCAAAGTTGCAGTTGTAAAGGGTAAGGCTACAATGTGTCCTCATGACACTGCTTCTCATCATGTCCTTTATGAAGAATGTCAGATTAAAAGGGAGAATACCTTTGAACTGATAGAACTGGAAAGGGAAATCGATCTGAAGAAAAAGGAGCTTAAATCAGCATCTGAAAACTACAAAAGCTCAAAGGATCCAGCTCTTGTAGCCTTAAGAGACACACTGTTCAAGGAAATCGAGGGTGCAAAAGAAAAAGCCCGTCTTATTAGAGAAAGGGCATGTAACGACCTTTATGAAGTACTGCATTTTGAAAGCGATGTATTCAGAAAATGGCTGTTTAATGATGTGCGCACTCCTGAGGAGATCAACGAGTATGCTACAAAAAGAGGTATGTGTGGATATGAGTTGATCAAAAGAGAATTAAAATATGCAGACCTAATAATCTGTAATTTCCACCATATTCTGAGTTCTGAGATATTTGCAACATTGCTTACGTGGATGGATAAGGAACCACAAGATATCATATTGATTTTTGACGAGGCACATAACCTGGAATCAGCTGCTCGTTCACATTCCTCCATGACGCTTACTGAACATACAATTGAAAAAGCTATAGCGGAAATAGAAGATAATAAGGATATAATTTCAGAAAGCGGAGCACTTGATTTGTTTAAAATATTAAATGAGATCATAAGGGAGATATACAACAACAGATTCAAGTTCGGTGAAAGGGAAAGAGTGGGTAGGCTTTGGTATGATATGCGCATCAGCGATCCTTATGAGCGCAATGATATTGTAAGAGGCAAATTCCTGAGGAGGGCTCTGGAAATAGGTTTTAAGGATGAGTATACCATACAGCTTGTGCTGTCTGAAGCAAGTAATTTCGGACAAAAACTTGATGAGGAATATAAGGAGCAATATAAGAAAGGATTGAGTAAAAATCTGAATAAATCACATATTCGCCATGTTGCAGATTTTCTATCTTCATATCTGGTTCTTTCTAATGATTACCGTTATTACCCTGTTTTGAATGTTAGAAGAGACCAGAATGATGAGATATACGGGCGTCTGGAATTATTTACATGCATCCCTAGTAATGTAACAGAACCTCTTTTTGCTTCGATGTTCTCGGTCATTCTTATGTCTGCCACATTGCAGCCTTTTGATATGGTGAAAACAACCTTGGGTATAAAACGTGAAACTTGTGAACTTGCCTATGGAACTTCATTTCCTCCTGAAAAACGTCTTACCATTGCCGTAGATGTTCCTCCTTTATTCTCAAGAACCCGTGATGAGCCACAAGCTCTTGAGGCTGTTGAGCAGGTACTGGTAGATTCTGTTGAACATTCTAAAGGAAACGTCATTATCTTTTTCCAGAGTTCATCTGAAGCCAAAAGGTACTATTCAAAACTTGGTAATAGGTTGAATGTGCCCATATACCTGGATGAGGCAGGTGTATCTTCCCATGAAGTAAGGGAAAACTTCTTTGAACTTGGTGAGAATGGAGGAAAAGGTGTGCTTTTCTCATATCTTTGGGGTACATTGACTGAAGGAGTGGACTTTAGGGATGGGAGAGGCAGAACTGTGATTATCGTGGGTGTAGGTTATCCAGCTCTGAATGACAGGATGAATGCTGTGGAGTCAGCCTATGATCATTCCTATGGGTTTGGAGTAGGCTGGGATTATGCTGTTCAGACTCCTACCATACGCAAGATACGCCAGGCTATGGGTCGAGTCGTACGTTCTCCACATGATTATGGAGTAAGAATATTGCTTGACGGTCGTTTCCTTACAGTATCTCATCAAAAATATGGGAAGTTTGCTGTTTATGAGATTTTTCCTCCCAATGAAAGAGAGGAATTTGTAGATGTACAACCTGAGAAAGTTAAGTTTTCATTGATGAACTTCTTTCAGGACAATGTATGATGAAGATAAGAAGGATAAGTTATATCATTGATGGATTTTAAAATTAAATGTAGTTATTATAGAATATTATGGGAGTAAATACTATGGGACTTGAAGACCTGATGAAAGAAGTTTCCAGCGAACTTGAAAGACTTGTTAGCACAAAGACAGTAGTGGGTGATGCTGTAACAGTAGGAGATATAACGATCATTCCAGTTACCAAAGTATCCTTTGGTTTTGGTACAGGTGGTGGAGAAGGTAAGGGTAAGGATAACGAAGAAGGTTTTGGTGGCGGTGGCGGCGCCGGCGCAAAGATAGAACCGGTGGCTTTTATAATCGTATCTAAAGATGATGTGCGTATGCTGTCAATTTCAGGAAAATCTGATATTGGTGTTCTCCTTGAATCTGTTCCAGGTCTTATAGAGAAAATTAAGTCTATGAAAGGAAAAAAGGAAAAGAACAAAGATTCCACAGCTACTGATAACACCAATGATTCTGAAGTCTCTGTTGCAACAGAGATATAAGGACAGTAAATAATATACACTTATATACACTTAATTTATATTTTCATCCATCTGGCCGTTAAGTTTCTTCCTTGAATACAGGCGCAATATGTTCACTGCAATAGAGATTGTACAGATAGTGGCAATTGTAAGTTTATTGATGGTGCTGCTTATACTTTTTTGTGCCATAGACCTGATGGTATACCTGCGCAAAAAGGATCAGGATATTTCCGGTAGTATAGTTATCAGGTGGCTCTTCCTTTCCTATTCAAAAGTTTTCTATCCCCATACAGCTGTAAGTTCTGCTTCAAAGAAAGATCATCCTCTGCTTAAAAAGGAAGAAATGGAAAACTTTGAATATGATGTTGTAAAGAATTTTGACAAAGTTTCTAAAGGCAAAATCACAAAAGAATCGAAAAGCAAAAAGAAAAAAAAAGAACTGAATGCTAAGGATACACTTAGGATATTCAACAATATTAAAAAGCCTCTTTTGAGATTAGTCAGGGGTACCATATGTAATCTTAAGTTACGCTGTGGCAGATGTGAAGTATCTTTTGGATTTTCTGATCCTGCTGATACGGGTATATTATGTGGTTTTCTTTTTGGGTTATTTGGATCGGTAAATCAATACTTGAAGAATTTTTCATATTTCTTGGAACCGAAGTTTGATGAAAAAGTTCTGAATTTAGAATTTAAGGCTGATGTGAGAGTTCGTATTTATAAGTTCATTCCTCACGTCCTCCGTTTTACGTTCGATAGAGGTGTACTCAGGACTGGATGGTTATTGGTACGTACCTACAGATGAAGATGATCTAAATGATCTAAAAGTTGTATATTCAGATCCAAGTGTCAAGGTTTAATACTATGCAGGAATGATTAAGACCTGAATGATTAAAGTAAAATCCCCTTCCAGAATTCACATGAGTCTTATAGATATGAATGCAGAGCTTGGAAGAGTGGACGGTGGGGTAGGCATATCTATTGATTATCCTCATGTGGTTATTTCAGCGGAAATAGATGATGATATAAAGATCATAGGCTCCTCTATGCTTGCACCGCGCATGGAGGCGGCAGCAAGGATCTTGCTTCCACATGGAGAGGGTGTGAGAATTACCATCGAAGAAGACATGCCTCTTCATGTGGGATGTGGTTCTGGAACGCAGGCTTCACTTTCAGTTGCTGCAGCAGTGAACAAGCTATATGATCTAGGGTTAAGTGTCCGTGAGATGGCCATTGCAGTAGGTCGTGGAGGCACTTCAGGTATAGGGGTTGCTTCTTTTGAAAAAGGTGGTTTTATAGTTGATGGAGGCCATAAATTTGTGGATAAAGGTTCCTTCTCACCATCATCAGCAAGTAGAACACCTCCGGGACCTGTACTTTTTAGGGAGGATTTTCCAGATTGGGAAATTATACTCGCTTTGCCGGGAGAGAATATGTACATCGGAGCTCATGATGCTCAGGAAGTGGATATCTTCAGAAAAGAATGTCCTATTCCCTTGCAAGAAGCACAGGCTGTAGCTCATATAGTGCTCATGAATATGATGCCTGCCATCCTCGAAAGGGATATTGAGGGTTTTGGGCAGGCCACTAACCGGTTGCAAACAATAGGTTTCAAGAAAAGGGAAATACAATTGCAGCATCAGTCCGTCAGGGATCTTATTGAGCTTTTACAGGATAGTGGTGCTTATGGAGCAGGTATGAGTTCATTTGGGCCTGTGGTCTATGCTTTTACGGACAATCCAGAGGATGCGGCTTATCTCAAGGAGGATGCACAGGCTTTCTTAGACAGCACTATAGGTGGTAAGGTGATAATTACTAAGGCTAACAATACAGGTGCTTTAATCTGGGAGGAATGATTTGAAGATAGTTGCATGGTTCGGCAGGTTGACAATTTCTGAAAACGGTAAGGTCGAGGAATGCAACCTTCTTGCAAAAGATCCAGAGTTACTTGCTGCACATATGCTGCTTGCTGCTGGGAGCGAGGATCTTCCTCCTTATGGATTAAATCTGAGGGAACTGGCAATAGATTGTGGTTATGTTGAACTCGAAGAAGATTATGACGTACTGCTTAGAGACGTTTGTATAAGAGCGGCAAAGCGTCAGATTTCTATGAATGATGCTGATGATAAACGGATTATCCAAGCTGTGGAGGCAATGGATGATATTGATAAAGCTGCCAATGAACTCTCTGAAAGGCTAACTGAATGGTATGGTGTACATTTTCCGGAACTTGATCTTACAGGTGAATCAATGGCTAGATTTGTAGTAAATTTTGGCTCCAGGGAAAATGTGCCTGAAAATCATGATATGTATGAAAAGTCTAGCACTTCCATGGGCTCGAAACTGTCACCTTTGGAGGAGGACCTTTTACGTAATTTTGCCACCAGCCTGTGTGGAATATATGATACTCGAAAGTATTTGGAGCAATACATTATTTCCAATATGGATATAGTGGCTCCTAACCTTACAAATATAGCAGGTGCTCCTTTGGGTGCTAGGCTTATCAGCTTGGCAGGAGGTCTGGAAAAGCTTGCGTTTTTTCCTTCAAGTACTGTACAGGTCATTGGAGCGAATAATGCCCTTTTCAAGCATCTAAAGTCCCGTGCCCCTTCTCCTAAACACGGTGTGATCTTCAATCACCCACTTATTAAGGGTGCTCCGTGGTGGCAGAGGGGTAAGATCGCCAGGGCTCTTGCATCAAAGATAAGTTTGGCAGTGCGTATGGATGTCTACAGAGGAAAGTTTGACCCATCAATAAAGGAAAAACTTGAGCGTAAAGTGGAATCTATCAGAAAATCCTACCCCAAACCTCCTAAGAAGTTTTCCACGAAGATAACCCCGCCGGGGCCAAGAAAAGCAAGAAACAGGTCCTCTAAGAGGGTCTGAGATCAAAAAAGTGCTATGAACAAAGCTAGCAATAATACAGCTAATGGATTGGGAGACAGATATGCATGAAGATAGAACAGTTGTCTGACGGTATCTTTGAGGTTATTGTGGATGATAAAAAAATACTGGTAACGCATAATCTCTGTCCTGGTCATAGTGTATACGGTGAGCGGCTTATTGTTGTGGATGGTGTGGAGTATCGTCAGTGGGATCCTAATAGGAGCAAGCTGAGTGCTATGGTGCTCAAAGGGTTTGATATCCCCATCGAATATGATTCACATGTATTGTACCTAGGTGCAGCGTCTGGAACAACGGTAAGTCATATTTCTGATATTCTAACTGATGGCCTGATCTATGCTGTAGAGTTCTCTTCCCGTACGATGCGGGATCTAATTATGCTGTGTGAACAGCGCCCAAACGTCATTCCCATATTTGCGGATGCCAATAAACCACGTTCCTATGCCCATATTGTGGAAAAGGTAGATGTTATTTTTCAGGATGTAGCGCAGCCCAATCAGGCTGAGATAGCCGCTCTTAATTCCAAATATTTTCTTGAAGATGAGGGACATTTGATGCTATCCATCAAATCCCGGAGTATTGATGCAGTCTCCAATCCCAAGAAAGTATTTAAGGAAGAGGTTAAAAAGTTGGAAGGTGCTTTCGGCATAGAGTTTGAGATCCTCCAGCGCAAAGAACTGGATCCCTTCCATGAGGATCATCTGGGTGTTCTGGCACGCTTGTTTGTGGATGAAAATTTAAAGCAACAAAATAGCTTCAAAAGCTGAATATTTATACTTTTATTAATTATTGCAATAGCTGTTTAATATCTGAATCTTACAAATATCTCTCTACGAATTGGTTAGGGTTTACAACTACAAAATATTTATATTTAAAATAATATGTTTTATACTTGAATTTTATGCTCAATGAATACAATAAAAATTTTGCTGGTGTTCTCTGTCCTTAAGTCAGACAGATAAATACATAAGAACACCTGCTAACACAAATCCCAAAAATACAAAAAGCACTATGTAAAAGATAATTCGAATGTCTTCATCCATATATAGTTATTTATGCAATTTTTAGGTATGAGTTTTGTGCTCGTTTTCAGAAAGTCTCCTATCAGAAGAGTTTTAGTTAAGTAATAATTCTATTGTAATTAAACTGTAATACACAATCTATGAAGCAATAACTCGCAACAATATAATAAAAATTAATGTATTAAAAATTAATATATTAAATATACATTTTTATATAGAAAAACTTAATTTATAAAAGCTTCTTCATTTCAGCAGGCAATAGCAAATCTGGAGGAAAAATGGTAGTAAATATGAAATATGGTATCCTGGGTTTAGTATTTATTACAGTACTATGTGCAGGATGTATTGGGACTGATAAAACAGGCGGTTGGAATGAAAAAGGCAATAACCTTCTTAAAGAAGGAAAATATGATGAAGCACTGCAGGCATTTGACAAAGCCATAGAGTTAGATCCTCAAAACGGAGATGCTTGGCTTGGTAAAGGTATTGCACTTGTTAACACTGGAAAATATGAAGATGCTATTCAGGCTTTTGATAAAGCCATACAGATTAAACCAAACAATGTTGAATTTTGGACTGAGAAGGGAATAGCTCTGAGGAAAATGGGAAGATACGAAGAAGCAATCCAAGTATACGATAAGATAATAGAAATTGATCCTCTGGATGGCTTTGCCTGGTACAATAAGGGTATTGTACTTTATCATATGGGAAAATATGAAGATGCAATTCAAGCATATGATAAGGCTACTGAACTAGAACCAAAGTTATCCATTGCTTGGTATAATAAAGGTTATACTCTTTACTCCATGAAAAAATATGATGAAGCAATAAAAGCATTTGACAAAGCCATAGGAATAGATAAAAGAAATGCAAGAGCCTGGAACTATAAAGGTCTTGCTTATATTGAACTTGGATATTATTATGAAGCAATGGAATCCTTGAATAATGCCATCAGGCTTGATCCACAGTATACAAAAGCCCTTGCAAATAAAGGTAATCTTCTAAATCAAATGCGAAGATATGAAGAAGCACTTCAGGTATGCGATAAAGCCATAGAGATAAATCCTAAAGATGCAAAAGCATGGAGTTATAAGGGTTATGCTTTAAATAAAATGGGAAGATCTGAAGAGGCAATTCAGGCATTAGATAAAGCTCTACAAATAGACCCTAGGGATGCTGAAATATGGTACTACAAGGGAGATACACTCGTGGAAATGGGAAAATATGATGAAGCAATACAAAACTATAATAAAGCCACAGATATCAATCCTCAGTACAAAGAAGCATGGAACTCTAAAGGTATGGCTTTCTATCAAATGAGAGAATATGAAAATGCAATTGAAGCTTTCAATAAAGTCATTGATCTTGAACCAGATAATTATGAGGTTTGGGATAGTAAAGGTAATGCTCTGCGCAGACTGCGTAATTATGAAGAAGCCATAGCCGCATATGATAAGTCCATAGAAATAAATTCTCAGAATATTTGGGTTAGGATGCATAAAGGCTATACTTTATATGAAATGCAGAAATATGAAGAAGCAGAGCAAGAATTTGATGAAGCTGTTGCAATTAATCCTAACAATTTCGATGCATGGTATAGCAAAGGTAATGCTCTTAGAATGATGGGAAAAATAGATGAATCGATACAAGCGTATGATAAATCTATAGAACTTAATCCACAGTACGCTTTAGCCTGGTATAACAAAGGGGTTGCACTCACTATAGCAGGAAAGAAATCGGAAGCTGATTTGTGCTTCAATAAAGCAAGAGAACTGGGATATGAAAATATCTAAGACATGGTCAGAAAAGACCGTGTTTTTTTTCTTATAATTTTCAACTGAAATACATGTTCATGATAGCAAAAGAGTAACTACGTAGTTGTTTTTCAAGGTTTTGATGATCATGGAATCTTTTATAAATCATTTCCTTAAATCTTGGTCCATGATTCATTTCTATTAAATGTACCATTTCATGAAACACAACATATTCAATAAGTCTGTCAGGCAGGAATTTTAAACGAGAGTTCAGATTAATATTTCCCTTTGAACTGCAACTTCCCCATTTGGTGTTCATCTTTCTGAATAATACTTTTTTGGGAAAAACCTCAATTTCATTACCAATAGAAGTTATTAAGGATTCAACATATTCCTGAAATTGTTCAGCAGTTCTTGCAGAATTAAGTTTTATTTCTGTTGCCAAAGCATGTTTGTGTTTATATTCAACAAATTTTCTGTAAATCCATAATTTGTGCCTATCGAGCACCTGTCTGTATTCTATAAATCCATGCGGTACCACTAAGTTCAGAGTACCATCTTTGAATTCAAGTCTTAAATATTTAATTTTTCTGAATTTTATAATATAAGGTACCTCTACATCATTAATTTCAATGAACAGTGTATTATTTTTTGTCATATAATCATCAAATACAGATTTGCCAATATCATTAAAATAGCAGAATAGATTCTCATTCTTTGGGTACCAGTTCCTGCATGACCTCTGCCATTACTCTATGACGCACGAGATATTCATGTACTTTTTCAGAGGCTCTTCTCAGTGAATACACGTCTTCAATCCATGGTATCTGAAAAGGATATTTAACTTCCATTAATGTTAGACCATATGATGGAGCAGGTTCCAATCCTTCTTCGTATGATTCAGGTTCAAGCATCTGCTTAAGCCAAGCTTCATCTCTTACATCACTTCCTACCATTGTAAGAGCTGTCACAATTTTTCTTACCATATTCCAAAGAAAGCTGTTTGCTTCTATATCTATTTTTGTAAGTGCTCCGCTGACTCTTACATCTATCCTTTTTACTTCCCTTACTGTATCGTTGTCCTCATTTTTGCTACAAAAATTAGAAAAATCATGTCTTCCAATCAATATCTTTGAAGCAGATCTTATTCTTGATATGTCATATTCTTCGCCACTCATTATATACCTGTATACACGGCTAATGGCATCTTTTCTCGGATCGAAATGATCTGGGACTTCTGCATGTGCCCATGCCCAGATGGAACTTGGTAATTTTGAATTAATTACTCTGGGAATGGCAAGATTAGGTCTGTCTGTATTAAAAGCAATTATTTGTTCTCTGGCATGGACACCAGCATCTGTCCTGCCAGAACTCTTAAAATATGCATCTTTTGGATTTTCCATAATTTCAAGTTGTTTGAATGCGTTGAAAAGCTCTCCTTCAATTGTAGCAACGTCTGGTTGTATCTGCGAACCGTGATAACCTGTTCCCACATATGCAATTTTAAGTGCAACTCTCATTCAGTCTCACTAATTCTCATAAAGTCTTTTTTCTATAATATATTTCCCTCATAAGCATGAATATTATTACAAATAGACACCCAAAAAAGAACCAAACACTGACATGAGCAAGAATATCAGGGGGTATAAGACCAGGATCCGTTACAGTAAAAATAATTGGATCATTCACATGTGGATATTGTCCAGGTACAAGAGTAGAATTTAAATCAGTAGTGTTAAATGCTGTTGCATTGACTCCTATAGTATTATTCAAGGATGTTGTCAGGTTTTCAGAAGGGATTATAGTAGTATTACTGAGAACTTGATAAGAGCTTAAACTGGTCTCTTCAGCGACTTCTGTACTCGCGTTAGAGATCATAGTAGACATTATGGGGGAGCCTTCTTCCACAAGAGTTACTTCATCTGCAACTATCAGATTTGAATCTATATTTTCATTTACAAATCCATTATATTCCATATATTTTCTGCTAGCTTCTTCAAGAGGTAATGGGTAATACTCTGGAGAAGGAGATAGTCCCATCTTGCGTGTAAGGTATTCTATACCACTAGCTGCAAAGATGGCAGCTATAAAAAGAGCCATATATTTTTTTAAAATTCCCATGATAGATGTTCTATCAACGTTCTTTGTTCCTGGCACAACTACAATGAGTTTTTGCACAGGCTCATATATTTTCACCTCCCGGCCTTTTTGGCTCCATTTTGTCTCTTTTACTTTTATAAGGTCAGCCTCTATGAGGCTATCCAGATTATATTTTATAGTAGTAAGAGGTAAACCCATTTTTTCAGATAAACTAGTTGCAGACATAGGTTTGTCTGCCAGAATCTCTAACATTTTGAGAGCTTTATCATTAGAAAGAGCTTGTGTTACTTTTTTTGAATCTTCATTTAGGGGTAGAACTAAAACTTTGTGAGAATTATTTTCTTCGTCCTTTATCTCTTGCATATTTGATTATATCAACGGGGAACTTCATAACTTTTCCCTAAACTTCGAAACAATTCGCAGTTATATAAGTGATTTCCGCAAACTTAAAACATAGATAGAACAATATAATGTAACTTTTTCGGGGTACAATAATGATCAATAAAGACGAAATAATGAAAATAGTCAAAGCCTATGATCTGGATAATCTTGCAATTGCAACTGTATGTTCTCACTCAAGCCTTCAGATATTTGACGGTGCAAGGAAGGAGGGATTCAAGACTATTGGTATCTGTGTCAAAAAACCTCCTAAGTTTTATGATGCTTTTCCAAAAGCAAAGCCTGACGAGTTCATAACAGTTGATAGCTACGCAGAAATTCCGTCCATCACTAAACAGCTTGTTAAAAAAAATGCTATCATTGTGCCACATGGATCTTTTGTGGAATACCTCGGTACAGAAAAATTTACTGATTTGCTCTTGCCCACTTTTGGTAACAGGAAAGTACTTGAGTGGGAATCTGATAGAAACAAAGAAAGGGAATGGTTGGAAGGTGCAGGAATTCACATGCCAAAATTAGTGAAACCAGAAGAAATAAATGGTCCTGTCATGGTTAAATACCATGGAGCTAAAGGAGGGCGTGGATTCTTTGTTGCTAAAAATTATGAGGAGTTCCTTGAGAAAGTTGACAAAACACAGAAATACAACATACAGGAATTCATTGTGGGTACAAGATATTATCTTCATTTTTTCTATTCCCCTATCAAGACAGAAGGATACACGCTAAGTAAAGGTGTGCTTGAAATGTTGAGTATGGACAGGCGTGTAGAATCCAATGCAGATGAGATATTCAGGCTTGGTTCTCCGAGAGAGTTGGAAGAAGCTGGAATTCATCCAACGTATGTTGTCACAGGAAATGTTCCACTAGTTGCAAGAGAATCTTTGCTTCCTCTTGTATTTGAACTTGGAGAAAAAGTAGTTGAACAGTCATTGAAACTCTTTGATGGTATGATAGGACCTTTCTGCCTTGAAACAGTGTTCACTGATAAACTTGAGATCAAAGTCTTTGAGATATCAGCCCGCATAGTTGCAGGTACAAATCTTTATCCAGCAGGTTCTCCATATTCAGAGTTTATTGAACCGGGTCTTTCAACAGGAAGACGGATAGCTCAGGAAATTTCTCTTGCAAGGAAACTAAAACAATTGGATAAGATTTTATCTTGAGAGAATATAGTGCATATTGTTCATATTTTAAAGGATGATGTGCATGGTCTCTTCTTTAATACCTGATTATGATGTAATTATAGTAGGAGCAGGCCCAGCAGGTATGTTTGCTGCAAGAGAGCTTTCCCATCATAAATTAAATATTTTGATTATAGATATGGGAGGCGATGTTGATGAGAGGCATTGTTCTATAAAACCTGAACTCAAATGTACACACTGTTCACCTTGTGGTGTTATGTGTGGTGTAGGTGGTGCAGGTACTTATTCTGATGGCACCTTAAACCTAAGGCCAGATATTGGAGGTGACCTCTCGGCATTCACAGATAATGAAAGTGATGCATGGAAACTCGTTGAAGAAGTAGACGCTATATTTTTGGAATATGGTACAACAACTGAAGTATCCATGCCAGATCAGCAAGAAGTCGAAATCTTGCAGCGCAGGGCAGCTTCAGTGGGTGCTAAGTTCATAGAGATCCGACAGAGACACATAGGTTCCGATAAGGCGAAAGAGGTAATTTCACGATTTAAGCATGATCTTGACAACAAAGGTGTACATTTTTTGCTAAGAACAAGGGTAATTGATTTGATTATTGAAAATTCTATCTGTAAAGGAGTAATACTTGAAGAAGGAACACGTATTATTTCCAGTAATGTCTTACTCTGTCCTGGAAGAATAGGCTGTGAGTGGGTAAATCAACTGGTAACAGAACATAACATCAAGGCAAGTTTCAGTGGAGTAGATATTGGAGTAAGGGTGGAAGTCCCTGCAATTATAATGGATCCTGTTACCCGTATAAACCATGATCCAAAATTCCATATTCGCACATCCAGATATGATGATTTTGTTCGGACTTTTTGTACAAATGAACATGGATTTGTTGTAAAAGAGAATTATGAAGGTTTCATTGCGACAAATGGACATTCTATGCATACTGTGACTTCAGAAAACACAAATTTTGCTTTTCTTGTACATGTAGAATTAACCCAGCCCATGGAGAATACGATAAAGTATGCAAAATCAGTGGCAAAACTGGCCACTACTATCGGGGGTGGAAGGCCTGTATTACAAAGGATGGGAGATCTGCGCAGAGGTCGGCGTTCCACAGAAGCAAGAATTGCAAAGAACAATGTCAAAAATACTCTTAAAGATGTAACTCCTGGTGATATTTCCATGGCATTGCCTCACAGAATAGTAATGGATATAATAGAAGGTCTAGATACTCTTAACATGATCATTCCGGGAGTTAACTCTGACTCAACACTACTTTACGCTCCTGAGGTAAAACTATACTCTATGGAAGTAACTGTCGATAAGAATATGCAAACAAGTATCAAGGGACTTTTTGCAGCAGGAGATGGCGCTGGTCTTTCCAGAGATCTGGTAAATGCTGCTGCAACTGGACTGCTTGCAGCTAGGGGCATAATCAGACTGAAAACATCTTAACTTATATATTTTCACAGTATGTCTCTATCTACCTTCAGCATTTTAAAATATATTTATCAATATTCTTTGCAGAAGATACAGAAATAAATATATATAATCTGTTAGTTTTCATACCTATGAACTCTATCAAGGAGATTTTTGCAGCAGGTGTTGCCAAAAAATGTTACGTTCTTGGCAGAAGAAATAATGGGGAACAAGGTCTTCTTAATCTTGGTAGATATGTTGCACTGGATGGTTCAGGTGCTTCATATGTAGGGTTAGATGCACTTGGCCCTCACTGTGTATTAATATGTGGCAAAAGAGGATACGGAAAATCCTATACGATGGGTATACTTGTTGAAGAACTATCTTTACTTCCTGAAAATATAAAAAATAATATAGCTTCTCTTGTAGTTGATACTATGGGAATTTTCTGGACAATGGGAATACCCAATGAACCGCAAAAAGGTTTACTTCAGCAATGGTCCCTCAGTCCTATGGGAATAAACATAAAAGTATTTGTCCCTGCTGGCAGTGTAAAAAAGTATGATCAACAACAAATTGAGGTTTATCCTTTTTCTATACCAATTTCTTCAATGGATGGCTATTCGTGGTGTCAGCTTTTCAATATAGATGAAGTGTCTCCTTTGGGTGTACTTCTTATAAGAATAGTGTCAGAACTCCAATCAACATACAAAAATTTCTCTTTTGATGCTATAATGGACAGAGTTATGGAAGATGAAAGAGCTGACATTGTAACAAAGAGTGCAGCTGAAAACTATATCAGAACAGCATTTTCATGGGGTGTTTTCACAGAAGAAGGTATTAATGTAAAAGACATTGTTCGTGGAGGTTGTATAACAGTATTGGATGTCAGTACCCTTAAGAACCTTGATGTAAGAGCAGCTGTTGTGGGGCAGATTAGTAAAGAAATATATTATCAGCGCCTTGAAGCCCGTAGATTGGAAGAACGTATGTTAATGGGATATGAGCAAGAGTGTATTGGAATTCCCATGGTATGGCTGTTCATCGATGAAGCCCATCTTTTTATACCCAATGGAAACAAAACACTTGCTTCAAGTATACTCACTAATGAATGGCTCAGACAAGGGAGACAACCGGGACTTTCACTTGTTTTTGCTACACAACGTCCATCTGCTCTTGATCCTGAAGTCACTTCTCAATCCGATTTGTTAATATGTCATCGTTTGACGGCAGCTGAAGATATTAGTGCACTTGAATCATTCAGACCAAGTTATATGAAAGAGAATATTGGGGATTCCATTAGAAAAATGGGAATGGAAAAGGGAATAGCTTTCCTTCTTGATGATACTACTGAAGCAGCTCACGTGGTACGTATGCGTCCACGGCTTAGTTGGCATGGTGGCAATGAACCCAGTGCATTAGGAAATAAGAAAAATGATTAAAAAATATCTGTTTAGAAATTCTGATCAAGAAATTCTAAATTATAAGACCTTCCAGTGAATTCTGTTTGTATATATGGGTGTGTTCATTTCTTACTTTACATTAGTATTATTTAGGATTATTGTATTTAGATACATGATATAAATTCAGAATATCTTCAGATAACGATTAAAATTATATTTATGGCTGTGATAATATGAAAGGAAAAGCTTGGAAATTTGGTGATGATGTTGATACTGATGCTGTAATCCCTGGGAGGTATTTAATTATGAATACCCCAGAAGAACTTGCAGCACATGTTTTTGAGGGAGTGAGACCTGAATTTGCAAAGAATGTTCAAGAAAATGACATAATTGTTGCAGGTAATAACTTTGGTTGTGGTTCTTCAAGAGAACATGCTCCTTTAGCTCTTAAAGGTACAAAGATAGGCTGTGTTATAGCAAAATCATTTGCACGCATATTTTTCAGGAATGCAATCAACATAGGAGTTCCACTTCTGGAATGTCCTCATACTGACAAGATATATGATGGAAATATACTTGAGGTGGACCTTGCAACAGGGGTTATAAGGAATATTACGAAAGATGAACAGTATCAAGCTACTCCACTGCCGGATTTTGTACGAGGGATTGTAGATTCAGGCGGTCTTATTGAGTATGCAAAGAAAATGATGGAATAAAAATAAGATTATATTTGTACAGATCACAAAGGAAGAAATATGACACAGTATAAAATTCCCGTTATTCCTGGCGATGGAATTGGGCCAGAGATTGTTGCAGAAGGTAAGAAGGTTATAGATGCTGCAGGTGAAAGGTTTGGATTTGATGTTGAGTGGGTGGAATTCCCTCTGGGTGCAGATCATTACTTGGAAACAGGAGAGTTAATTTCAGTTGAGACACTTGAAGAACTTTCAAATTATCCTGTAATATATCTTGGTTCCATAGGAGATCCCAGAATAGCGCCAGGTATCTTAGAAAAAGGAATTCTACTGGCTGCGAGGTTCTATTTCGACCAGTATATTAACCTCAGACCTA
>JACIVZ010000027.1 GCA_014361205.1 Methanomethylovorans sp.
ATCAAGGAAAAAATGAAAGAAATGAAGTAAAAGTAGAGATAAGATGAATAAACGCCACTTTGAGTTTATGGTGACATAAAAAACAGAGGGTTAATCAGAATCCTCTAGTCTTATTAGTGGATTTTTCATAGCTAATGTGATGGGTCTCGTTCACAAAAAAATGTACAAGGAATAAACTAATCAAACCCAGAGAAGCACACAAATAGAATCCAGCCGTAAATCCGAAATATGAAGCTACAATACCACCTAAAAGTGCACCTGAACCATAGCCAAATCCTCTCATACTTGAATAAATTCCAATAGCTCTACCTCTGGCTTCAGATGTTGAAAAGTGAGTGACCATTGCTATAATAGCAGGTACAGTTGCACCTACAGTTATTCCCTGTATTGCCCTTACCAGAACTATATACTCGAAAACAGAAATGTAAGAATAAAGCACTGAAGCAATAATAAAACCGGTAAGTCCTAATAAGACAAATGGCTTTCTTTTATCTAATTTATCTGATAACTTTCCTAAAAAAGGTTGAGAAAATGCATTGAAAAAACCAAAAACTGTGGTTACAATACCTGCTTTTACAATATCAGGTATTTCAGGAAAGAAAACACTATGTGTCTGAACTATGAAAAGAGGTATTAAGAAAGCAAGTATACCCGTACCCAAATCTTTAAAGAATTTTGAAATTGAAAGAATATAAAGCTTGGGATCAAGCTCCTTGCTGGAAAGATACTTTTTTACCATCAAAAACCTCTTCATATTATATGTATTGACATTGATGCATAATAGATTACCTACAACAGGTATTTATCATTGAAAGATTAAGCTTGTACATATTTTCATTAAATTCGATTATCTTAAAAATTATAAACACCTTCTAAGTTCGATAAGTATTTATTTAATAATCTCTGAAAAATGAATACAATATCCTCTGCAAAGAGATAATAGGAAGTGTAATCACATGGTAGTAAAGATCGATCGAAATCTCTGTACAGGATGTGGACAATGTGTTGATACATGTCCAGTAGAAGCGCTTTCTTTAGATTCTGATAACATTGCTATTGCTGACGCAGACTTATGCGTAGACTGTGGGCAGTGTGTTGATGTATGCCCGGTTGAAGCTCTTTCACTTGATTGATTTTACGTTAATTTTTACTTTTTCTTTCATTTTAGTTAAAGCTGTGAAAACAATATTTTGCAGTTCGCATATTATTATTTTAGACATATATCTGATTTAAACTATCCAGCATATACTCAAAAAAATAAGACTGTATTGACCTTAAATACTATGCACTTCAAAAGGAAATATGTTTAAGGGGGACTAAATTATAGCAGATAAAACTATTAGAGTAGCTGAGAATGCTCCTGGTCCGTATTATGTAGATGAAGAATGCATTGCATGTGAATTATGTGTCAATACTGCACCAGATAATTTTAAAATGGCTGATAATAGACCTCAGGCATATGTTTTTAAACAACCGGAGACAGATGAGGAAAAAGATCTTTGTGATGATGCCTCAGGTGCCTGTCCTGTTGATGCTATTGGAAATGATGGATAGACTATTTGTTCTTCATAAAGACATTCGATGTTTAGTAGGCAACTATAATCAAGAACATTATCGATGCCTTTTAACTTTTTTGTCTGTGGTTCATACAGATATTATGGAAGGCTAATCAATTCAAATTTTTCTGCTATCATCTAGAATATTTTGATTATATGTATTTTGATTAGTGAATGTATCTAAAATAATACACATAACACTATTTTATTAATTGAAAAACCTTTAAAATATATTTTATCAAAAAGTATATATGTTAGGTTAATGCTAACTAATTAAAGGTTAGAAGAATAATGGAAAGAAAAGAGAATCTATATGGAGTTTTTGAGAATTTACTGAAAATAAAAAATGAGTGCTCTTATGAGATATTCTCTGAATGCGGCATATCCGATATAACTGTGAAGCAGATTGAATACCTGAAAACTATTGATGAACATGGAAAATTAACGTTCACAGGGCTTGCTCAGATTACCAAGAATTCCAAGCCCACTATCACTGAGATGATTAACAAGTTTGTGAAAATGGAGTGTGCCTACAGAGAAAAGTCTGCAGAAGATGGCAGGATTTACTACATCTGCCTTACAGAAAAAGGACAGATGATTGCACGTTCCGAAAAATACGCTTTAATGAAATTAATAGAAAGGATTTCGGATGTATTGGAAGCTACTGAGATGGAAACTCTTATAAGAATTCTTAAAAAAATAAAATAAGTCAAAATAATTTTTCAGATTCTTTGTTAGGGAAAGATAACCTAAATAATCTGTACACTGAGATGATAATAATGTATTCACAACAACCCAATGACACCAAAGAACGCATTGTTCTGCCACTATTTGATATTGTGATTTATCCGCATAGCACAACAAAGTTCCTTATTGATAAAAACGTTGGTGAACTTCTCTTTAATGAAATGAGAAATGGAGAACCTGTGCATGTGATAGGTCTTACAATAAAAAACGATCAGCAACCTTCAGATCTATCCATAGATGATTTTTATTTAGTAGGAAATTTGTTACATATCAGATCTTTGCAGCCAGTAGGTAAAGAATACCTTATCTCTGTAACTGCATTAAGAAGAGTAAAAGTCAATTCTCTGTACCTAAAGAATGGACTATTCTATTCTTCTTATGAAAATCTGGAGGATATTCAGGACCTTGATGAGATTTTCAGACAAACCATACTCACAGATGTCAGGAAAATAATAAATGAGATAAATAGCCGTTTTCAAAGTTCAGAGACATTTGCAGATCCCATAAAAGAAATGGATTCAATTGATCAGATAATAGGCTATATTATGCCGTTTATGCCAATTAAAACACCAGAGAAGCAAGATCTTTTGGAAACAGTTTCAATACGTGAACGTTATCTAACGTTTCTTTACATGTTAACCAAGCAGAAAGAGAACATCAATCTTCAGATTGAACTGGCAAAAAAAGTTGCTGAAAAGATGAATAAATCTCATCGAGAGGCGATGCTGCGAGAGCAGCTAAAGATAATAAAAGAAGAGCTTAATGAAAATGAAGATTCTTTTTCAGAGGAGAAAGATTACAAAGAAAGAATATTAAGTTCCTTTATGCCTGATGAAGTTAAAAGGAAAGCCCTGTATGAATTGAAGAAGATGGAGAATGGAGGCCCCCATAATCCTGAAATTACTGTGATCAAAAATTATCTGGATCTGTTGCTTGATCTGCCTTGGGTAACAGAAGAAAAAAAGATTATTGATATCATAGAAGCTCGAAATGTACTTGAAAGAAATCATAACGGTCTTGAAAAGGTCAAAGAAAGAATAATTCAACATATTGCAGTGATGAAACTAAAGCATGACAAGCAAGGTTCCATTCTTCTGTTGACAGGTCCTCCAGGAACAGGAAAAACAAGTCTTGGAAAGAGCATTGCAGATGCATTGGGAAGAAAATATATAAGAGTGAGCCTGGGTGGTATTAAAGATGAAGCAGAGATCAGGGGACACAGGCGAACCTATATAGGAGCTATGCCAGGCAGAATCATCCAGGGAATAAGAAAAGCTGGCACAAAGAATCCAGTGTTTGTGCTTGATGAAATAGATAAATTATCTTCCTCCTATTCAGGAGATCCTGCAAGTGCTCTTCTTGAAGTGCTTGACCCAGAACAGAACAGTACTTTTTCGGATCATTATCTTGAGGTTCCTTATGATCTGTCAGAAGTATTGTTTATAGCTACTGCTAACTCAATAGCTACTATTCCGTGGCCACTCCTTGACAGAATGGAGATTATAGAAGTCTCAGGCTACACCAAAAATGAAAAGCTTGCAATTGCAAAAGATCACCTGTTACCTTCGATATTGGAGGATCATGGTCTTGATGCAGATAAACTCAGTATAGAAGATGAAGCATTAAAAATTATTATTGAAAAATATACTCGTGAAGCTGGTGTCAGGGGGCTTAAACAGCAGCTTGCAAGAATTGCGCGCTTCGTATCCGAGAGAATAGTTTCCGGAAATGTTCAACTACCCTTTGTGGTAATGGTGAATATGCTCCCCGACATACTTGGAAAGGAGTTGATCAGGCAAGAAGAGGCAAGAAAAGAGAACGTGCCAGGTGTTGTTACAGGACTTGCATGGACTCCAGTTGGTGGTGATATCCTATTTATAGAGGGTACTCTCATGCCTGGAAAGGGAAAGCTTACACTTACAGGTCAGCTTGGGGATGTGATGAAAGAGTCAGCTCATATTTCTTTGAGTCTTGTGAGATCCAGGTTTTCAAGCATAGTCAGTGGGTTTGATTTTATCAACAGTGATATTCATATCCATGTACCTTCAGGAGCTACCCCGAAAGATGGTCCATCTGCCGGTGTGGCTCTTTTTACTGCCCTTACATCTCTTATCATGGGTAAAGCTGTTGATCCTAAACTTGCTATGACTGGTGAGATTACTTTAAGTGGTGCAGTGTTGCCTGTGGGAGGCATAAAAGAGAAAGTTCTGGCAGCACACAGGGCTGGTATAAAGAAAATAATTCTGCCAAAAGAAAACGAAAGGGATCTTGAGGAGGTACCAGAAGATACTAGAAATGAACTTACATTTATACCAGTAAATAGGATAGAAGATGTCCTGAAGGTAGCTTTGGACATTAACCTTCCCAATATAATGGTATCACATGCAGGGTGCATTAGTTTGGCACAAATGCCTAATATTTAAGCTAAGTTTAATGAAGATAAATAATTTTGTGTAATCACAAAATAAGATAAATCTCAAAGCAATTTTTCGTTGTGCTATATGATATTATTAATACAGAATCGACAGATAATTTTATTAACATCTTCATATAATTCTATGAATATTTTTATATAGTATTGGTCTTATAATATGCCATAACCGAAAAAAAGTAGGTGAAAAACGGTGGGCTTAATAGACAGAGATTCATATAAGGAAAAAGGAAAAACAGTCATTAATAAAACATTCAAGCAGATAGTTTATACAGCCTAACTATAGTAAAGCTGTGAAGAAAAACGGTATTTATATATAAACATCTGCTTTGTGTTTTATCGACAATGTATTTCCTGTTCTGTATATGAAGTTCTCTGCCTATGCCTGAATTATATATATTTTAATCCCTTTTGTTTTAATCCAAAGCTATGTGCAGATTCCATTAAAATAAAGTACAATCTTTTGGCTATCATTCCTGTCATTATTTATTGTACCAACTCATTTTTGGGATTTCCTTTCTCCAAATATCAGGGAACCAATGCGTACCATAGTGGCTCCTTCCTCTATGGCAATCCTGTAGTCGCTGGACATGCCCATTGATAGTTCCTGAATATTTACATTTTCCATATTTTGCTGCTGTGCTATATCAAAAAGAGCTTTCATTTTCTTAAAATGAAATCTTGTTTCCTCTGGAGATTCAACAGGCGGTATACACATAAGACCCTGTACATTAATGTTATTAAGCTCCTTGATATGCGTAATTACCTGTATGAGATCTTCTTCCAGTATACCAAATTTCTGGGGCTCTTTACCTATATTTACTTGAAAATAGACATTCTGTACCTTATCGATTGCTTTAGCTTTTTTATTTATGTTCTGTATCAACCTGAGGGAATCTACTGACTGTATTACATCAAAGAGCTGAACAGCTTTTTTAACTTTATTGGATTGCAAGTGTCCTATAAAATGTTTTTCACATGGTAAAAGTTCATGACATTTTTCTTCATATTCCTGAATCTTGCTTTCCCCGATGATGGAAGCTCCAGCCTTTATAGCTTCATTGATCCTCTGAGCATCTACCCTCTTGGTGACACAGACAAGTTTTATTTTTCCCAGTTCTTTCAGGATAAACTTTATATTCTCATCAACTGTCATGTCCATTCAAGTTATTCTTATCTGAAATTTTTGACTGCTGTGAGCTATCCAGCTATATAAACTAAATGAAAGGATATTATATAAAAAGTATGTTTGATGATGCATTAGTCTATTGATGATGCAGATCTCAAACGTTGTTATAAATAAATAAATAAATAAATAACTGAAATGCTGGTAAAATTATATGTGATATTTAAAAATATTTAATAATTTGTATAGAAATCAAACAATACTACTAATTTTTACAATCAATTGAATTATATTTTGAAAACATTGTACTCTGAAAGAAAGAAATATATGTTGCCAGAAGAAACAACGCTACATGTTATTTACACCCATAAATATAGGCGGTATGAATATACCGAATCGTTTTGTTCGTTCTGCCACACATGAATGGATGGCAAAATCAGATGGAACCCCCACTTCCCGTATAGGTGATCTGTATGAAAAACTTGCCATCAATGAAGTAGGGCTTATCATAACAGGATATGCTTATGTTAATCCAAAGGGTAAAAGTGATCTTTTTCAACAGGGTATTTATGAAGATAAATTTATTAATCCTTATAGGGAAATAGTTTCAAGGGTACATAAGTATGATAGCAAGATAGTTCTGCAAATTTCACATGGAGGGAGGCAGACTATGATAACTACCGATAATCCGTATGTTCTGGCGCCTTCTTCTGTAATTGAAACGACAAAAGGCATAACACCTGAAGAAATGACAGAAAATGAAGTGTTGGATACTATAGAAGATTTTGCACAGGCAGTAAGGCGTGCAAAGGAAGCCGGATTTGACGGTGTTCAGTTGCATTGTGCACATGGTTTCCTTCTCAGCAATTTTATATCTCCATATACAAACAGACGCAAGGACAGATGGGGCGGTTCCACTGAGAAGAGAACTCAAATAATTCTTGATATTATGGTACGTATCAGAGAATTGGTAGGAGAAAAATATCCAATCCTAGTCAAGCTGAATGTTACCGATGGTTTTAAACCTGGTTCCCGCAGGCATGCGCTTGATGCTCCTGAAAGCATAGAAATCGCAAAGATACTTGCAAAAAACGGAGTATCTGCCATAGAGGTCAGCGGGGGTATTGCAGAAGCAGGTGACGAACTTTTTAGAAAATGTATTGATTCGCCGGAAAAAGAGGCTTATTACAAAGACTATGCTAAAATGATAAAAAAACAAATCAATGTGCCTGTAATCCTTGTAGGGGGCATAAGATCAAAGAAAATAATGGAAATGTTGCTTATGGAGGATTATGCTGATATGATTTCTTTATGCAGGCCTTTGATTGCAGAACCAGATTTAGTAATAAAACTTAAAAAAGGGGAAACAGATATTTCAAAATGTGTTTCTTGCAATTTGTGTTCAGATGAAAACGGGATTAAATGCAATTATAATTTCAATAAGTGAGCACACTCTTTTATGCATGCTTCCGGAGTATTTGTGCGAAGGTTGAGTAGGAAATCAATAAGAAGATCATGATTATTCAAAACAAGATCTGCCTCAGAGAGCTTGTGTGGCTCTATGTATGTAGCAACTGCTACACAACAAAGCTCAGCAGCTTTTGCAGCTTCTATCCCAACAGGAGCGTTTTCTATAACGATACACTCATTATTTTTCACTGACAACATCTCCAAGGCCTTTAAGTAGGGCTCAGGAGCTGGTTTGCCTTGCAGAATATCATCTCCTGTGATTACGACGCTAAATAATCCGGGATACAAGTTATATAGTACTTTTTGTACTACAGGCCTGTTAGCACCTGATACTACTGCCAGCTTATATCTATGGCTGAGAATTTCCAGACATTCAGGCATACTTTCAAAAGCATGTAGCTCAACTATTTTGCTGAATTCACCAATATATTTTTCCACTATCATTTTAGGATCAAAACTGTTGTCATTAATGCCAGCTTTTTTCAGTAGTCGACGTACTATTTCAATAGTTCTTTCTCCTTCTCTTTCATAGATTAGCTGCTGATCCATATACACCCCCATCTGATCAAAGATGTGTTGCATAGCTTGAACATGATATGGCATCGAGTCCAAAAGCACGCCATCCATATCGAATATTAATGTTTTTAACAAATTATCCCTCTTGTCCAATATGTGCTTATATAAAGAATCATTTAAGTATATTCTTTTTTGTCCAATATGACGCTGCAAATGAACCTGATATATTATGCCAGATGCTAAAAAGTGCACCTGGAAGTGCAGCTGTCGCTGTGAAATATTTTATTGAAAGAGCTACGCTTAATCCTGAATTCTGCATACCTACTTCAATTCCAATGGTTCTTGCCTCGATTTCACTTAGACCCAGAAGTTTGGCTAATCCATAACCACTTGCAAGCCCAAGTAAATTATGCAATACTACTACTGACATCAGCAAAATACCTGCAGAAAGTACCATTTCTCTGTTCAATGCCATAATGATTGCTATTATAAAAACAATGGTAAGTACTGATATTAGAGGAAATAAATGGCGTATTTTTTCAATACGGGAGCTTAAAACGGTATTTATGATAATTCCTGTTGCTACAGGAAAGATGGCTATTTGTAAAATACTGATGACCATGCCGTGTACATCGACGTCGATGCTTTGACCTATATACAGCCATGTAAGTAAAGGAGTCATTATAAAAGATATTAATGTTGATACAGATGTCAGCACGATAGAAAGGGCTACATCTCCTTTTGCCAGATAGGATATGACATTTGATGCTGTGCCTCCCGGACAACAACCTAAAAGCACTACACCTGCTATGAAATCAGGTTGAAGCGAAAAGAGTCTTGCTATAGTATAGCCTATAAGAGGCATCAGAAGATACTGTAGTACAGTGCCGATAAATACTGCTTCAGGTTTTCTGAGGACAATCAGAAAGTCTTTAGGAACAAGAGTCATACCCATGCCAAACATCACAAGTCCCAGCAGAAAAGGGATGGTATCTTTGTATGGTACAAAAAAATTAGGATATAAAAGAGCAAGCGCTGAAAAAAAGATAGCCCAGAAAGGAAATAGAGAAGTAAATTTTTGTAACATGCTCGGTGTTTCCGTAAATTTTTAAATATTGTGGTAAAGTATTAAAACACATTGAATTGTGTCTTTAAATGAGTTTATATTATATGATACTTTTATATGTGTTTCATGCGACTTGACACTTATCTTGTGGATATGGGTTATTTCAGTTCCAGAGCACGTGCAAAGGATGCAATCATCCGTGGTAGTGTTAAAGTTGGAGGAAAAGTTGTTATAAAACCTTCAAAAGATGTTAATACTAATTTAATTATTGAAGTGGATAATGATCTTGACATGCCAAAAGGATATTTCAAATTAAAATATATTCAGGAAATGTCTAATATTATATGTGAAGGTGACAGTGTACTTGATTTAGGTTCAAGTGCTGGAGGTTTTTTAATCTTTGCTTCACAGAAGGCACGAAAAGTTCGAGGTATTGAGTTTAGCAAAGACTTTCAGCCAGAGCTTAAGAGAATAACCTCAGAGTATGAAAACGTAAGTGTAGAGTTCGGAGATGTTTTTACTCTGCCTCTTAAGGAAATATCATCTGAAAAAGTCGATGTAATATTAAATGACCTGACCCTTGAACCTATGGACTCTCTTCAGGTACTCAAAAAAGTACTTCCACTGTTAAAAGAAGGAGGTAAATTACTTCAGGTTATAAAAATAAAAAAAAATAAGACAAGAGAGCCAATATTGTCGCTGATGAAGGATTTTGGTCTTGAAGTTACTCAGGTGATTGAGTCCGCAAAGCAAGAAATTTACATTATTGCTTGCAAGATAGCCAAAAACTGAGAAAAGGGGTGTCAACATAACGTATAAATTATTAGGAAACGGTGATCCTGTAAGACTCTTCGTAGGTGGTCTGCATGGAAATGAATGGAAGGACACATCTGATATACTGGAGAAACTGGAACCCCCGGCAATAGGCAGTCTGGCAATAATATCTACTGTATGCAAAGAAAAATATATATCAACTCTTGAAGAAAAATATTACAGTACTGTTGGAAAACCTATAATACAAGCCGTAGAGGAACTAAAACCTGATATCTATATTGAGTTTCATTCATACTCAAAACAAAACAAGAAGTCACTCACAGATGCTGAACGAATATATAAGGCAGGAGTTCCTGCTTACAGTCAGCTGGATAATGATGTACTTTTGGGCTCTGTTTCTCCCATAATCAGAAAAAAGTATTTCTCTATGGAAGCTCTCTGCCTTTCTTTTGAGATACAGAAAGATAATCCTCAATCAAAGCAGTATGGAGCCAAAATAGCAAACAAAATGAAAGAATGTTTATCAAGAGACGATTTTATCGAAAAATTAAAAAAAAGATACCCTTTTCAGTCAAGTAAAGTAATAGAAGATTACAGAAATTTTTATGGTTTGTAATAAAAAGTATACAAACCATTCTATGATTATATATTTATTGTTTTTTGTTTTTGCTTTAACCCATGTTGTAATTGTGGATATTATGTTCAGGCTTTACATCCGGCATATCCTTTTCCTGGGCTTTTAACATATCATCAATACGCAATATCATAGCGGACACCTCGGCGGCGGACTTGATGGCTTGAGTTTTTACACGAAGTGGATCTATTACATTAATTTCCATCATATCTTCTACTTTGCCGGAATACACATTAATCCCACTGTTTTTGTTCTTTTTGGATTCGGCACGCAGTTGAGATACCATGTTTATTTTATCCAGCCCAGCATTTTCTGCGATAGTTTTTGGTATTTCTTCCATAGCTTCAGCAAAGGCAAGAATGGCAAGCTGTTCACGTCCTCCTATTGTAGATGCATAGGAGCGTAATTCTTCTGCAACCAGCATCTCAGAAGCTCCACCACCAGGCACTATTGCCTTATCTTCCAGTACTGATTTTACAACGTGAAGTGCATCATCAAACACACGCTCAATGTTGTCAGTGACATGTTCACTGCCTCCTTTTACGATTATCGTCACTGTATTGGATTTTTTGAAACCTTTAATCAGAGTTTTTTCTTCATATTCTGATTCCTGTTCCACCAATTCTGCATATCCAAGATCATCAGCGGTAATTTCTTTCATGTTTCTTACGAGTTTGGCACCCGTTGAAAGAGAAATCACTGTCATATCCTCATCTTTGAGTCTTCTGCAAGTGTAAATATTATGCTTTTTGAAATAATGCACAGCATTGTCATCAATATTCTTGGAAGAAAAGACTACATTAGCACCTGTGGCTATGATCTTGTCCAGCATTTTATGGAAATCAACCATTTCTTGATCTCTGAAGGCAAACATCTCCTCTATACTACCAAGCTGAATCTTCGATTTGGTGTTTGTTTTGGCAAATTCGATTGGCATATCCAGTAGTGCTATCTTTGCATTTTCGACTTTTGCTGGTGTGTCTGGGTGAAGACGATATTTATTTATGTAGATTCCAGGTATTAATTCAGTGTCAGTAATTTTGCCACCAGCTTCTTTTCTGATCACGATTTTCTCATCTATGTTGTATTTGCCGTTTTCTTCTATAGCCAATACAGCGTCTACACAGATTTTTGCAAGATGACTGCCAGAAAAATCGGGAGCTTTTCCTGTAATAGAGGTTTCTGCTATTTTTTCAAGAATATTTCTATCATTTTTATCTACTTTTATAGCAAAGTTTTCCAATATCTCAATAGCTTTTTGGGCTGCAAGGTTGTATCCTTTGTATATGACTATTGGGTGGAGACCTTTTTCAATAAGTTCAGCTGCTTTATCCATCAAACTACCTGCTAATACAACAGCACTTGTAGTACCGTCTCCGGCAATCTCTTCCTGAGTTTTTGCGACCTCTACTATCATTTTTGCGGTAGGATGCTCTATTTCCATTTCTTTTAGGATGGTAGCACCATCATTTGTCAAAACAATATCTCCAAGGATATTAACAAGCATTTTATCCATACCTTTTGGTCCTAGCGTCGAACGTACCAGTTTTGCAACAGCTTTAGCGGCATTGATGTTCATAGAAAGAGCATCTCTGCCCTGCACATGTTCTGTTGTCGGATCTATGATATAAACCGGTTGACCTCCATATTGTCCCACTAACTGTATTGACATACCTTGCTGTGCCATTATTTTGAACCTCCTGAATCCAGAATATATACTTGTTTATGTTATCATCTTTTGTATGAATTGAACTAACTGTATATGGTTCTATAAAAAGGTTTCGACATGTACATATCCTTCATAAGCGGTCAAACATTTAAATTATTAATTCTATTCCTCGACTATGTTAACCTTCGTCGGATTGGGGCTTTTTGATGAAAAAGACATATCTTTGAAAGGACTTGAAGCTGTTTCCATGGCAAACAGGATTTATGCAGAGTTCTACACATCGCGGCTTATGGGCACTACCTTGGAGAAAATGGAAAAATTGTACAATAAAAAAATAGAAGTTCTCTCAAGGGAAGAAGTAGAACAATGTCCTTACTGGCTTGAATATGCCAAAAATGAAAACGTAGTATTTCTTACAGGCGGCGACACAATGGTCTCCACCACTCATGTGGATCTGCGTCTGCGTGCAATTGATATGGGCATAACTACGAAGCTTGTGCACGGTTCGTCTATTTCATCTGCTGTATGTGGTCTTACAGGTCTGCAAAATTACAGATTCGGAAAAGCTGTTACTGTTCCACATCCCTACATTAGCGGCAGAGGAAAGACTGTTATATCGGAAACTCCTTACGAAACTATTATTCAAAATCTGGAGCATGGGCTTCATACCCTTGTTTTTCTTGACATTGATAGCAAAAAAGGATATATGACAGTGAACCAGGCTCTTCACATCCTTCTGCAGGTGGAAGCAAACAGAAACACAAAAATTCTTCGGAACAGGTTAGCTGTTGGTATAGCAAGAGCAGGATCGGATTTACCCACTGTTGCAGCAGATTATGCTGAAAAACTGATAGATTTTGATTTCGGTTCACCTCTTCATATACTTGTAATTCCTGCAGATTTGCATTTTATTGAAGCAGAGGCATTAGTAAAGCTTGCACATGCACCTGTATCAATACTCAAAGTTGATGAATAGATGGTATCAAGAGGTAAAGGATATTACATATAGGCTACAAGTCTATATATTAAAACAACGTAGGAATTTTTAATTACAGATAAACTATATCAATGTTTAAATAAATATCGAGGGAAAAATGGTTCGAGATGCAGTTGGCGTAATATTCGGAGAAGCAGGTACATCAAATTTCAAAGTACTATTATCTGACAGCACCAGTGTGCATCAGGGAGAATATATTAAAGCCTGGCATGAGATTGATGGCTGGGTACTTGCACAGGTACTGTCGATTACGCGTTCAGTGGATAGTTTCTCCATTGAAGAAGCAAAGAATGGAAGCCGCAAGGATAAAAGTGCAGATAAAATAATAGCTGATGTAACAGTTATTGGTAAACGTGACAATTCTGGGTTGCTGAGATCCCCTACTACACCTTTCAGTCCCGGGGATCCTATCTATAAGGCAAACAATGAACTTATTTGCAGTTCTCTGGGGCTGTCAGGAAAAGAAATGTATATAGGTATGTTGGAAGGTACTGATATCCCAGTTCACCTCAATGTTAATAGTCTTGTACAAAAGCATTGCAGTATACTTGCAAAAACAGGAAGTGGTAAATCTTACACTGCAGGAGTGCTCTTAGAAGAGATGCTGGACCGCAAAGTACCTCTTCTGATTATTGATCCTCATAGTGAATATGCCTCTTTGAAAGAAGAAGGGGTTATCAGCCCTGAGTTGGCAGGGAGGTTTAAAGTCTCACCAAAATCATATGCACAGCATGTTACTGTCTACACACCCGCTGATAAAATTCTGAATCCTAAAGCTGATGAGGTCTTCCGGCTTAATGGTATGAACCTTACAGCAAAAGAATTAAGTGAAGCTTTTCCAAATAATTTCACAAGTACTCATATGGGTATACTTTACGAAGCCATTGACAAGATTAAAGCGGAGATGAATTCATATACTCTTGATGAAATCATCTTTGAAGTTAAAAATAATGATAGCAAGGCAAAATGGAACGTAATAAGTTTTCTTGAAGAAATCCGAGAAACAGGAATACTATCAACCAATCCCACATCTATTGAAAATCTTGTTCAGCCAGGTAAAGCTTCTATCATAGATTTTAAAGGTGTTGCTCCTGCTATTCAATCTATGATAGTTGCACGTCTTTGCAGTACGTTGTTTGAGGCTCGTAAGATGAACACGATTCCACCTGGGATGCTAGTAGTGGAAGAGGCTCATAACTACGCACCAGAAAAGGGTTTCAGCAAGACCCTAAGTTCTGATGTTTTGAGGACAATTGCATCCGAAGGACGCAAGTTTGGTTTAGGGATGATGGTAATTTCACAAAGACCAGCACGAGTTGACAAAAATATTCTTTCACAGTGCGGCACTCAGATCATTATGAAAGTGACTAATCCTAACGACCTGAAAGCCATTAGTAAAGGTCTTGAAGGCGTGAGTTCTTATGTTGAAGAAGAACTTATGCGTTTGCCTCCGGGTGTTGCGATGCTTGTCAGCACCGATATTGAAAGACCTATTCTTGTAGATATAAGGGTGCGTAAAAGTAAACATGGTGGTGAGTCAGTCAATGTGATGAGAAGTGTTAATCTTAACTACAGTTCAACAGCTCAGAGAAAAAAACCACCTATTATTACAAGTGAAGACGAATCAAGTGAAATTGAAAATCCCCACGATGAAAAACAGATTCCGCTTGAAAAACATATTCCATTTGAAACAATCACATCTCCTCCTCCTAAAAGAAAACCTTCAAGGGAAATAAAAACAACAGAAGAAGGGGGAAGTCTGTTCAAAAAAATATTTGGTTCAGGTAAATAAGGGGGAATAGCTTGCCGGCTAATCTGAATGAAAAGGTTAAAAGATATGAAAACCTACTTAGGCAGGCGCTAAAAAAAGCAGAGTTTGCCCCAATCAAGGATTCACATATGTATAATGTTGCAAATGACTTCCATACAATGGCAAGATCATATTATGAAGATGGTATCCACTTTGTAAACAAAGGAGACCCTGTAAATGCTCTCATTTGTTTCAGTTATGGACACGCCTGGCTGGATGCTGGAGCACGTCTTGGTGTCTTTAGAGTGGATGATGAAAATCTGTTTACAATATGAATCAAGAAAGAGGCAAAACTCAATTTCCTGGAGAAGAGTAAATGTCAAATTATAATGTTGTACTTGAAGCTGCCTGGTTGGTCAGAGATGTAAACAGTCCGGACGATGCAATAGGAGTAGCGATTTCCGAGGCCGGTAAGCGGCTTAATCCGAAACTTGATTTTGTAGAGGTAGATGTTGGTACCACATATTGCCCGGCATGCGAGGAAGCCTTCAGCAGTGTATTTCTTGCAGCCAATACTGCAATTGTCGGTCTGGTTCTGGAAATGAAGGTATTTGATGCAGAGACAGAGGAACATGCATCAAGAATAGCCAAATCTGTTATTGGAAGGGCATTGCGAGATGTTCCTTTAAAAGTAATAGATGTCGAAGAGTTCCAATAAGCAGAGGAAAAATTATGGATAAGACAATATCAGTTGTAGGGCATACAGCTATCGATCTGCTTTTCGATGTGGAACACATTTCCTGCCATAACGAATCTTATCCAATTATAGATTATCATGAATATTTCGGCGGGGGAGCTGCAAATATTGCGGTGGGTATCGCTACTCTTGGCGGCAAGTGCCAGCTAATATCTGCAGTGGGAGATGATTTTGCAAGTTCAGGATATGAAGATTATCTTATGTCACTGGGTGTAGACCTCTCATTATTATATAAATGCAAAGGTCAGAAAGTTACGAAGGCTTTTGTCTTTACTGACAGAGAACATAACCAAAGTACTTATTTCCACTGGGGTGCGTCTGCACTTCTCAAATATTTTGAGCCACCTGAAGTTGATTTTGTTCATCTTGCAACTTCGGAATGTTCCTTTAATGCAAGGACAGCAAAAAAAGCAGGTTTTGTATCCTTTGACCCTGGTCAGGATCTTGTTACTTATAATCGCAAGGATCTGGAAACCATATTGGAGCATACGGATATTCTTTTTGCTAACCGTCATGAAATAAAGAGAGTTTGTGAAATGACTGATCGTTCCTTTGAAGAACTTAAGGAAAGTATCGATATAATAGTGGTAACGTATGATTCCGAGGGCAGCATGATACATACTGACGATGCACAATATTGCATACCTGTAGTCCCTGTGAAAGCTGTAGATCCCACAGGTGCAGGTGATGCATACAGAGCTGGATTTCTGTTAGCCTTTACTCGTGGATATGATGTAGCAACGTGTGGAAAAATAGGTGCAACAGTTGCTTCATTTGCTGTGGAGGTTGTAGGCTGCCAGGTGAAATTGCCTACGTGGGAAATGATGCAGGAAAGATTTGAAACACACTTTGGGAAACTGCAAAGATGATCTATAATTATAATTAATTATAATCTAAAGCAATGACCTAAATATGTACAGGCTGCTGATTAGATAAATCATCAGCAGATTTTAGCGTTAAATATAACAAACCTGAATTTAAATTTCACTTAAAATTCCATAATTTCCTCTATCTTGGAACCATCATAATTACAGTGAGTGTTTATTATACCCTGAAGTATGGGCTTATAGTCGGCATCATAATCATCATCTTTTTGTATATTCTTTTGTTTGTTATTCTTCACTGTGCTCATTTAATCACTCCATAATTAATGTATGGCATTATTATGGAGCACTTATTCATGGAAGTTGATATAAATTTCACAAATATTATATGTAATTTAAACTCCACCTATATATCATATATAAGAAAGATAGAATCAAAATATTTTTCTCATAATTACGCAATCAGATAAATCTAAGAATTATCTAGTATTTCATACATCTCCAGTTTAGGAACGATTGACTTCTTCAACGAATTTTTCTATCCTGGATCTGATAGCATCTCTAAGAGATCTTATTTGTTCCATCTTCTGACTTTCATTTCCTGAAAACGATTCAGGGTCAGGGAAAGACCATTTTAATTGAACGAATGGTTTTGGGAATATAGGGCATTGTTTCTCATTCTTTCTGTCACAGACTGTAATAACATAATTGTAAAATTTTCCTTCTCTGAAAAGGTTCCAGACAGCTTGGGTCTTCTTTGTACTAAGATCAATGCCTTCTTCTTTCATAGCGGCTATAACCAGAGGGTTTACAGAGGTAGGTTCAAGGCCGGCACTCTCTACTTCAAATCTGTCTCCACCAATCTTTTTTAAATATTCTTCTGCCATCTGGCTTCTGGAACTATTATGTGTGCATACAAAAAGTACTTTAATCTTATTGTTTTGAACCATATTAGTATCAATGAACTGAAGCAAATAAACCTAATCAGTATAGAGACTATAGTACTACTGATAATCTTGATTATATATAGAAGGGAATTCATCATAGCAAAGAATAATTTTATAATCATAGTTTAAAAAACAGATTCTTTAAAGTTATTATCTCTTTATTCTACATTCGTCTATATAGAAATTTTTCAAATAATTATTTCATTTGTGCAAAGATTTTAAGCCGATATACCTAGGTTAAGGCATGGAAAAGATAATCAATCTGCTAGTGACATTTGTATTGATTTTGTCAATATCCGGTTTCATATACCTGTTCACAAATACTTATTCACAAATACTATCTTTTTTGTTCTTTCTTATATTTTTGCAATTTATTCAATTGTATTTTACTAACCCGAAATCGCAAAAACCTACAAGAAAAGAGAGATGGCTATGGAATAAAAATCTCCAGGTAAAGTGCAGATGTTGATTATAAATATCACGACAATATCAGCCAAAAAAATTTTGTGGTGAGTATGTAATGACCAATCGAAACAGTGATTCATTGAATAGATATATTAAATTTATATTTATACTTATGATTAATATTATATTATTCTCTGTTCCTGCAATGGCCACAAACGAAGTAACTGTATCCAGAACATTATCAGAAGATACTGTGATGCCGGGAGGTACTTTTACCGTTACTATCAGCTTAATAACAAATGAAGAAATTTCTTCTCTTGATCTGAAAGAAGTAATACCAAATCATTGGTCAATCATTAACATGAACTCAGATAAATTCAAATATTCCGACGGTATTTGGACATGGGAAGATAATAAATCCAATATCATTGAAGGCATTTCAACTTCGATAATTTATGATGTTAAGGTTCCTGTAAACAATCCAATCGGAACTTATGAGATATCAGGAACCGTTTCTGGTAGTTACGCAAAGAATGGAAGTACTTTCCAGATTGCTGTATTAGGTGATAATGAGATAGCAGTTCAAAAGAATAATTCAGCTCCTGTACTCGACCCAATAGGAGACAAAACAGTTGATGAAAATACAGTATTAAGCTTTAATGTCTTTGCAACTGATGCTGATGGGGATGTGGTTACATACTCCGCGATAGGTATACCTCCAGGAGCCAGTTTTAACAGGAACACTGGTGCATTTCTCTGGACGCCTGGCTATTCTGCAGCGGGCACTTACTATGTCAAATTTATTGCACATGCTGGTGGACTAAGTGACTCTGAAACAATAGCAATAGTTGTAAATAATGTAAACAGGCCTCCTGTACTAAATCCGATAGGTAATAAAGCTGTTAACGAAAACGAACCTCTAATTTTTACTATCTCAGCCAGAGATCCCGATGGCGATGAAATTTCATATTCTGTTGTTGGTTTGCCTCCTGGAGCCAGTTTTAATACAAATTCAGGTGTTTTCAGCTGGACACCATCCTATACTGCAGCAGGAGATTATATTGTGGTTTTCACAGTAAGTGATGGCATTGCAAGTGTGTCTGAAAGGATAACTATAACAGTAGGAAATGTGGACCGTCCACCTGTATTAATTCCAATTGGGAGTAAAATCGTCGATGAAAATTCATTGCTAAGTTTTACTGTATCTGCATTGGATCCGGATGGTGACCCAGTGGTATACTCTGCTTTAGGTTTACCTGTAGGTGCCAGCTTTACAAGCAGTGGTATTTTCAGCTGGATTCCTTCTTTTGGCACAGCAGGAACCTATCATGTTACATTCACAGCTGAGTCAAAAGGTTTAACAGATTCAGAAACAGTCAGAATAACAGTCGAAGGTCAGACCGTAGATAAAAGTCTGTTGAGTGATGCAATCACCAGAGCAACTGCAAAAGCAGAAAATGCAGTAGCCGGAACAGAGAATGGTCATTATCCTCAGTCAGCTATTGATTCATTCAAATCAGCTATTTCATTTGCAGAGGCAATCTATTCTAATAAAGGATGCAGTCAGACAGATGTGGATAACGCAGTAGCAGAACTAATGGCTGCAGAAGTGGCATTCGATGCGTCACTCATCATAACGATAGATCAAACACCTCCCTCTCCTGTAATGAACCTTACTGCAACTCTTACAGGTCCAAGCTGGATACTATGGACATGGACTAATCCTTCAGATCCTGATTTCAGTCACGTCATGGTATATATTGATGGTGTATATCATATGGATATTTCGGATACATATTATAACGTAACAGGTTTGGCTGAGGGAACCAGGTATAATATCAGTATCCTTACTGTTGATACTTCAGGAAACATTAATCCTGCATGGGTTAATGGTTCATCAATTACAGCCACTTCTAATGACATAAAACCTCCTGGTTCAGTGACAAACCTAAGTGCAAGCTATATAGGTCCTGATTGGATTCAATGGTCATGGATAAATCCAACAGATCCTGACTTCGGTTATGTATTTATTTATCTGGATGGTATGTTCTTAACAAGTACGCTAGATAACTCCACTAATTATTACAACTTAACCGGCCTTTCGGAAGGGAAGACTTATACAATTGGTATACAAACAGTGGATATATCAGGTAACGTAAATCCTGAATTAATCAATGATTCAGCAATGACAATGAAACTTCCTTATGTCTTCAATCTTTCAGGCATCGATGTTCAGGAGACTTCGATAACTCTAGCATGGGAGACATCTAATGATACTTATGTGGTACAAATACATAGGGATAATATTACTTTGGCTGAAATTAGCGGATCTTTATCGTATAAAGATACCGATCTCGTCTCTGATACCACTTACAATTATGTACTTGTACCCTATAATATCGAAGGTTTGGCCGGTATACCGGCACGCATAACACTTACGACATCTTCTTCCGCAAATATTGGTGGTAATGAAAATAACAGATCGAAAAAAAGTAGCAGCACTGGAGGTAGAATTAGTGGGAGCGTTGAAGATTATGAAAACATATTATTAAAGGACGTAGATACTTCCTATCTGAGAAAGAATATTAATGTTACCTATAAATTCACAAGACAAGGCAATGATATTCAGGAAATCAACCTGTATTCTATCAGGAACTCTGGAAAAATTACATCCATTGTAGAGATACTGAACAACAGATCAAAAGTTGTAAATAGCGACCCTGAGGGTCTAGTCTACAGATTTGTCAATATTTATGTGGGGAATGCCGGTTTTTCCAGAGAAGAGAATATCAAGGATATAAAGATTAAGTTTAAGGTGAACAGTTCGTGGATGCAGGATATGGATGTGGCTCCGGAAGATATCAGATTACAAAGATATAACGGGAATGCATGGGAAGTGTTGCCTACCAATTATATAAACAAAACTCAGAACTATTTTGTCTTTGAAGCCACTACGCCGGGTTTCTCTTCCTTTGCTATTACTTCTCTTAAGAAACTTCGTTCCCCCGATGAAAATGCTGCACAAGCGTCACAGGCAATCTGGTCAGAAAATACTAAAACTGAGGCTCCAAAGATTGCAATCGAGGATGTGGCGGAAAACTCTCAGCCAGAACAAAAAAGTAATCAGAACAAACTGGGCTGGTTGTTGTTTAGCATACCAGTACTCTCAGCAGCAACTGTAATAATCTGGAAAAAAAGGGAACATATAGTTGATATTGCTGATGATGTATTGTATAGGATCAAGAACTTTTTAGACAGGGATGATGAGTAAGTGTTGCAATAAACACTGAAATTCATCAATTTTTTTAAAAAATACAGAGGTCAATGCTATTGGTTTAAGCAGATTACAACTAACAACTGGAGAGTTACTATAATTCATTCAGAATAAGAAAGAACATCGTTCTTTTGTGAAAGTCAGTATTTATGTTGATACTAATAAGTTCATTATCACTTTTTTTAAGCCTGGTCTTTTATTTCTCAAAGAACCGCACAGAAGAAGATGCTATTCTTGGTGATGCTTATGAGTGTCTAAAGTTCTTACTCTCCTCTTTTTTATGATCTCTGCATAAAGCATTTGCCTCCAGCAATTTGCAGATAGTTTTTGCTCCGTTAAGCTTTTCTGACAACTGGCGCATAAATCTTGCATTCGCTGCAAATTTTCCATTATAAACTATATCTTTGATATACAGTAATATTTCATCAGGACTGGTATTATAATCAAAACAATATCCCAGTTCGTTTTCCGCTATTACAGAGGCATTGTTCTGCTGCTCGGTATGATTTCTGTCAGGAAAGGAGAGGATAGGAATACCAAAGCTCAGGGTTTCCATCAATGTACTGTGGCCTCCCGGAGCAATAACAACCTGAGAACTTTTGATATATGGGAACTGGTCAGTGATGAACTGGAGGATACGCACATTGGGAGGTAACTGCGTAAATTTAGAGGGGTCTACACTGGGACCTGTAAGCAAAGTATAGTTAATCTCAAGGTCCATATTAGCTGCATTGATTACTTTTAGAAAAATCTGTTCCCTGTAACTAAAGCCACCTATCATTGCTAACACATGGGGATGCTGTACATCTGCAGGCAACACCTCTTCATATGTTGAACCAACCACTGGGCCGCTATAAACTACTTTTTCCATCAGTTTATCATCAAAAATAATATTTTTCCTGCATATGGTATATGGCATGGGATAATCAGGAATTATAATACCATTAACCATTCTGAAAGCACTGGAATAGAATTTTTTTACAACTAAACCAAGGAATCTGCTAAAGACACCTTTGTTAATGAAAAATTCCTCCATATTGGACTGGTTCATTATAAGGTAGCATGGCACTTTCATAGCTTTGGAGCCCAGTATACCTGTAAAATAACTATCTGATATGACCACCTCTGGCCTTACTTTTTTTATAAGTTGTTTGATTCTGCTAATATCCAGAAAACGCCCTTTTTTTAAAGTTGCCAAGATAGAAGCCTCAAGGTCAAGTGCACCAGCTTCACCCACCAGAGTTATCTCTGAAGGAATGATGCTTACACCATATCCTTTTCTTTCTATAAGGTCATGGGAATAGCCGTATGCACCAAAATGTACCTCATGACCAGCAGAGACAAGTTCTCTGGCAATAGCAATGCAACGGCTTGTATGCCCAAGACCTTCGCCGCAAACAAGTATCAACGTTCTCATAAAAAAAGAATCCTTAGAAATATACTGGTGGGAATTTATTGTATCACTTTTTATGATCCTGAAAAATCAGGCTCATATCATTTAAAAGAGAGCAAAGATATATTTATTTATTGTGGCACAATTACCTGAAAAAGCCTTCAAGCATATTTGCTGACTAATAGAAGTTCATTATATTTCTGATCTCGGAAATCTGTGACCTTTTCGATAACATGTAGAGGAGAAAAGGCAAACCTGAAGATGACAATTTCTGGATGGATCTCATTGTAAATTTGTTGATGTTCGGATGTTGTGCGAATGTTTCACTTGAAACCATTCTCACAGTTCTGTCCAACAAGCCAAAACCGGTAGAGAATTCTTTTCCAGCCTGCTTATCCATATTAAAAACAAGTTCTATCCATGTGCTAAGCTCCTGAGTAATATGTTTCCAGATGGGCTGATCCATGATAAGATAATAATTACCATTGATGATATTGCTGAAATACTCTCTGAAATCATCACCTTTTGCCATTGTATATACTGCTCCGATTCCACCTGTATGACTGTCTGTGGTAACAGCCATACCTTTTTCTAATTTGTGTGCAAGTGCCATGGCAAAGATGTTCTTTTGCTTAAGGTCCTGCATATTATATTCGATTACAGGAAAATGCTTTGCCAGTTCCGGAATGACAAATAAATTTGGCTTTTCACCCACAGGAAACCAGAAAGGATGATTGTACATGTAAAGAATATCATTATCGTTGAGAAAATCAAGAAGTATGTATATATCTTGCTTATTTCTTGCTATGGATTGCATATCCTTGAACTGTACTTCGTCTAGTTCAAAGACATTTATATGTACTGTGTGTCCCACATTAGACATATCAGTAACAGATAACTCTGCACCTGGAATCAGTTTTTCCTTTTTCCATCCCAGCATGTCAAAGGCTTCTACTGTGTCATGATCTGTAAAAGTCACATAATTCATATTTTTTGAAATGGCTTTTTCATACAGCGCTTTTGGATGAACTATGCTGCTTTTTGGGACATCATAAGAACAACTTGAATGTACATGCAGATCTGCTCTTTGCCATCCATCATCCATTAATTCCATAGCTTTCTCTGATGAAAGTACTTTCTTTATGGAAAATCCTGCTCTTTTGTGCAATGTATACGCATCCCTATTAAATCGTCTATGTGTATGCTGTATTGTTATGTTTATAAATATTTTACCTGTATAGAATATATTAATTTTATTGACTATACATTTTTATATATCTAGTATTTTTACTCAAGAAAAATAAATACCATATAGAAAAACAAATAAAATAAATAGAGATA
>JACIVZ010000028.1 GCA_014361205.1 Methanomethylovorans sp.
TCCCCTATGTGTTTTTGGTGGCAGAGAATACTCAGGGGATTTATCCTTTTTAAATTAATAGGTCAAAATAAAATTAAAAGTAGGTTTTCTACAAAGCCTATCTTTAATTGATTTTTAAATATCTATTTTTAAGGTAAAGGGAATCATATTTATATCTGATGTGTGTGTCTATGTCTCGGAGAGAGGAAGCGCGGCTGCCGGGTCAGTGACCTGAGGAAAGTCTCCCCACCATCTGAACACACGAACACCTGTAAAGGGTGTCTGGCGAGAGCCAGGGCTCTGGCACAGAAACGATACCACCCCATACAAATGCAATGATACTGGAAAGTTGAGGTCGTATGGAATGTGGATGGAACGGCGAATCCTCGTGGGTGCAAGTCAGAAGTAGGGACAAACGGAGTTCAGACCGTCCCCGAAGTTGAAGACGCATAGCTGAATGCCGCAACTGCAAATGCCACTGGCTATCTCTTTAGTGCCATGTACTATCGAGATTATTGCAGCAACAGAAGGGAGCTTACTCTCCTCACTCCTGTCCTGTAATTCTTCATATGCCAGCTACTTTGAGCAATGTTATTGGTATTCTGAAGATACACTTTTTTATATATTTCCTGTAGTCATAAGCTCCTTTTCCTGTAAGTACATACATCCCAAAAAGTTCTGGATCTTTATTAAAAAGATAGAATATTTTCTCTATATGCTCATGAAATATTTTACCAAACCATAAAGCCGTACGAAGATCATTGTTGAATAACAAATCACATTTTTTGGAGTAAGATGAAAGATCCGTTCCATCATAAATTGCCTCTGCGGCAACTTCACCTGCAGCTACACCACTTGCAACTGCATAATAAATACCTTCACCCAGAAAAGGATCCACAAAACCTGCAGCATCTCCTACAAGTAGTACCTTCTGTCCATATGTCTTTCTGTTAAAACCACCTACAGGCACTCTGTGTATGTACCTTTGAGTAGGATATGCAGTAAGGTCTATACCTTTTTCTCTCGAAAGGAAGGAAATAAACTCATCAAAGGCCGTGACAGGCTTGATATTAATCGGTTTCCACAGACCAATGCCAATCGACATAATATTTCCCTTTGGAAAAACCCAGCCATATCCACGGCTTTTGAGAAAATATGCTTCTATAAGTTCTCTATCCAGAACAAACTTCTCTGCATCATCTGAACACAATTCTATTTCTGTTTCGATGCATATCCCGTAGCCATCAGGTTCCCATTTTTTTCTCAGACCTGTTTCTCTGGCGACAGTGCTATTTACCCCATCTGCACCGATAACTATTTTTGCAGTATACTCATCTTTTGTTGTTACAACACATACATGTTCGTTTTTTATATTTACAGAGATAACTTTCTCATCGCTGTTTATGACAGCTCCTTTTTCCTGTGCCTTTTTTAATAAGAAATGATCAAATGAATCCCTAAAAACCAGAATTGAGGCTGGCTCTTTAAGTTTGTATGAAGATAGACGCATGTTGGGAGAAAATACCGTTGCTCCATAACATTTGTACTGAGGCTGAACTTCATCTATGGGGCCAATTATCTCTAATGCTTTCCATGAAACAGCACCTCCACACGGCTTATAACGTGGTATTCTTTCCTTTTCCAGAAGAAGCACGTTTAGCTGTTTTTCAGCACATGTCCGTGCAGCCATTGCACCGCCGGGTCCACCACCAACAACAATGACATCATAATCCATATTCTTAACTCTTAATTGCTTATTTCATGCATCAAGTTATCGATTAAACGTAGCAAGAGACTCTTTCTCAATATATGTACTTTTCTGCTGTTCTGTCCGATATTATTCCAAATCTTCTCTATGACTTAATAATTCGGAATTTAGAGTATTGTTAATGGCAGATATAGCGGCTACAAATTGCTTACGAAAATTTATATTAAAGACGAATAAAATATGCTTTGTTATTAATCAAAATCATCAAAAGCTTTAATTATATCATTATAATCAACTTGTGTATTATAACACCCGTCATTTAACATTGGAATACCATATGTGATTATTTTTGTATTTTTTAGTGCCTGCATTACTTTATTTAGCTCATAGTCACATGCAATCAGCAAAGCTCCGTCTGTTTCTCCTTCATGAAGAATATGCTTGACAAAAGAAGAACCTGTGATTATGTATAGTTTATAACCGTATTTTTGGGCATCAGTACTGAGCTTTTCAAAAATACATTTACCACAGGATATACATTGTATCCCATTTTGTGTAGAATGTGCAGGACAGTCCATAGAACGCATACAGTGGGGTGCCACAACGATACGGTTTTTTGTTTTACGAAAATCATTTCTGTGAGCAATGTTCTTCAGAGAAACCATCCATTTGTCTAGTATTTTAGGATCAGAAAATTTATAGAAGAAGTATTTGATTGGTAGGTAAAAGAAATCTAATATTTCGGCAAACAGACCTGCAAGCCAGACATTTCTTTTAAGGCTTACACGGCTTACAAAAAGTGCAATCCCGATTAGTAAGATGGAAGTAATAATAAGAACAAAAACCATTTCTCCTATAATTTTATACAAAGGATTCCTCCATTTTTCTTATTATTGCTTCGACATCTGCTTCTGTGTTGAAGCAACCGTCTTTAAGCAGACATACCCCCTGTACCGGCATAAAAGCGGCAACCCCTTGCATTGATTCTGAGAGTTCTGGATAACAGGCAACACCGATACAGCTACAAGGTTTATACACTCTTAGTATCTTTTTTATAAAACTACCACCAGGAATCACAAAAACTCTGAAATTATATTTATCAGCTGCTTTACATACTGTTCCAATATCACATTTACCACATCTTTTGCACTGGTAGCCTTCAATGGGATCGCATCTTGCCTTACAGTCAGGATGGCGCAGACATTGTGGCAGAAATATAACTTTCAGGCCTTCTTTCTTCTTGAATTCTTCAAGCATAAGGGCATTCCTAAGTTCTATAAGGATCTCATCTACTATCGTATCACGAATAGAAAAACGTCTGCATATCCATTTGGCAGGACCATAGAACAGATATAGCATAAAAAGTACGAAATTTGGAAAAAGTATCTTTTTGCATCTGAAACTATAAGCACCTATAAACAAAGCTACAAAGATACTTATAATAACAGCAATAGCAAGTATTACAAATACTTTTCCCAATATTTCATAGGGAACCTGCATCTTTATCTCGTTTAAAATTTTTATTCAATTATGTGATTTAATAAAAATTGCTGAGTTTTACTCAGCAGGAGTATCACTCAGATCAATTCCCATTGCTTCAGCTACAAGCACTATTACATCTTCTACTTCAAGTTCCTTTGCACCAATTGCATCCCTGCCATCACTGAGATTTCTCTTGCAGAATGGGCAGGCACTGGACAGGATATCAGCATTTGTTGCAAGTGCATCTTCTACACGGGTGGAAGCTACTCCTAATGCAAGATCAGGAATACCTGCTTTAACACCTCCTCCTGCTCCACAGCAACGCTGATTCTCTTTAATTCTTTCCATTTCTACAAACTCTATGCCCGGAATAGATTCAAGGACAGCTCTTGGTGGTTCGAAAACACCTACGTGGCGTCCAAGGTGGCATGGATCATGGTATGTGACCTTCTTGTTGATGGATTTTTCCCATTTTATCTCCCCTTTTTTAATGAGATCCTGAAGGAATTCAGTTACATGGACCACCTTGAAAGGAAGTTCCTGACCTGTAAGGCGTGGCCAGTCAATAAGTGAAGCTCTGTAGCATCCTGCACATGCATACAGAACTGTCTTGGCACCTTTTGCTTTGATATTCTCTATGTTCTTCTGTGCATTTTTCTTTGCGGTATCATTGATGAAGTATTGGCCTGTTCTTATCAATGCTGAACCACAACAGATCTCGTCTTCTCCCAGCATCGTGAACTTTATACCAAGCTTGTTAAGCACTCGTGCAGTTGCAAGGGCGAGTTTTCTTTGCCTCAGTTCGGCAGTACACCCTCCAAAGTATAGAATTTCTGCTTCGTCCTCTATTTTTATGTCTGGAGGGAACCAGTTTGTTCTGTCTTTATTGTCTGCCATATATGGATTCTTATATTCACCAATAAGTTTCAGGAACATGCCTTGCTTACCATATGGACCAATTCCGCTTTTGACAAGGTTTGCACGCATTGATTCCCATAATTCCACCGTATTTATGGCAGATTCGCATACAGTGGCACACATACCACATGTCGTACAGCCATATACATCATTCTTGAACTGTTCAAGCTCTGCAAGGGGTATTTCCTTAGGACCAAAGAGCCTTGCACGCAGGCCATAGGACTTATTCATGAATTCTCTCCATCTAAGAATCTTGTCCCTGGGTGCAAGGCCAGGATTCTTACCGGATGCATCATAGGTGGGACACCAGTTTACACATTCTCCACACCTGCTGCATGAATCAAGTTCCATGAGCTGAACTGCTGTGAAATTCTCAGTGGTTATGGATGGCTGACGTTTTCCCATTTTATTCTCCTCCCTTGTTTGCCAGCAGAGCAAGAGGGATGGCTATTATATGTATATACTTGCTGAAGGGAATGTATGCAATGCAGAACAGCAGAGAAATAACTACATGAAACAGCGCTGCAGGTGGTGCATATTGATAATCAATACCAAAACCCCAGAATCTGCCTGTTCTTATACCGTCTGCAATGAAACCTGTAATTGTAATAACAGCAAGTCCGATAATAAGAACTGAATCGTAGGCAATAGTGGATTCCCTTACCTTGGCAACAAAAAGTCTTCTGAATATTGCAATTATAACGCCTGTTAACAGTATGTAACTGAAGATATCATTTGGTACTGAGAGCAGTTGCCTGAAAATTACAGGGTCCATAAACCAAGGAAGCACCTCTGCGAATTCCAGCCTTTCAGCAATCATGTGTGTCATTTCAACAAAGAACATAGCTCCGGACATTGCAAAGAGGGTCATCCAGCCCACAAAAATAGTAAAATGCATGAACCATCTGAGCGGACTTCTTTTCAGAATTCTTCTCTGAAAAAGAATGTCAAGAACAATAGTTTCAATAACCGACTGATTATGAACATGTGCATGCTGACTCATCTGGTACATTAGCATCTTAGGGAAAGCCCAGATACTTTTGGATGGGGGCTGACCATAGCCAGTGGACCCCATACTCCATTTTTTCAAATTGATGTACATTCCTATAATAAAGATACCTATTGCAATGATAGAAAGTAACATCATCTGCACAAATGTGACCCTTAATGCATCGGATACACCTGCAAAATATTCCATATTTACCTTCTCCTTTTATCAATGTGGATATTAAAAAGTTAAATCTAAACTATAAAGTAACCGATATGGTTGTTTGATTGAAGCGTCTATAATATTTAAAGATTTTCATTATATTATATCTATCAGCAGCCACTTTTTTACAGATTTGATGGATGAAGAATTCTAAGTTAGAAAAAAAGTTAACTGTCTACATAAAGAGTAAATGGGCCAGTCAGAGCCCGATATCTTTCTTGAATTTATCCAGTCCGATTTCATCGATGAACCTGCCGAGCCTGTGTTTTGTAGCATGACTCTTGTAATAAGTAATAATTCTGTCAACTAATTGAAGAACTTCTTCTTCTGTCAGTTCATCAGCTATTATGTCTGCAAGTCTTGGTTTAATACCTGCACTACCACCCACCATCATAGTATAGCCTTTAGGTGTTCCCATAATACCTATATCCTTTATGGCTGGCTCTGAACATGAATTCATACATCCTGCAACTGCTATCTTAAGTTTTGAAGGAAGCTCCATACCATGATATTTCTCGTCCAGTTTCAGACCTAGACCCACTGCATCCTGTTGTCCGCGCTTGCAGAATGTAGTACCAGGACAGATCTTGACACTTCTTACACACAAACCCAAGGCTGCAGCAGGTTTCATGTCAAGATCTTTCCAGATATTGTCTAAATCAGCTTCCTTTATCCCCACTATAGCTATTCGCTGTGCAGATGTCATTTTCATGGCTGTAGCATTGTACTTCTCAGCAACATCTGCTATTTTACGCAGCAGTTCAGGAGTTACTATTCCTCCTGGAATTTGCGGTGCAATTGCATATGTTTCTTTATCTCGTTGTAGGATTGCTCCTTTTTCTAGTATGTCTCTTGCCATTTAATCACCTTTTATTGTATTCAGGAAAGATCCTGATAATTATACCCCACTTGATTTAATCTGATTGGCATCAATGGTAAATATGGTTTATGCTATCCATAAAAAATAAAAAAAGCACGGAATTGATATTACCAATGGTTTTACCATAACAGGTGATTAAAAAGCAGATGGAAATGTTTCATTCCTCTTATACTATACTATTGTCCATTGTATATAGGCTTCGTAAAAAATTCATGAAATACTATCAAAGCTATGTAAAAAAATGTTGTGTTTTCACCCAGATATAATATCTACTAGCCACTTAATAATCTTCTTAAATTATCTCCGCTACTTTATATATTACAATTGCTGCAAAGGAGATGAGTAGTGGAAATATAGCCATGTCAAGCAGACAGTTAATGTTGTTGTTCCATTTGCTGGAAGCAGACAGTATTTCCTTTGCTGAGAGAAAAACTATCAGCCCAATAACTGCAAGAACACCATACTCTGAAAGTCCTAAGGGAGTAGTCATTGATATGGCCCCTGCGGCAGTGGTAGTAGATGATACTGCATTTACAGCAGTGGTAGTTGTAGATACTATGGTGGTCAGCATATACTACTGTATATCCATGGCAATCAATATAAACCTTTTTACTTAGTACATGAAACTATAAAACAAAAAATATAAGATCATGATTATTAAAAATTTAAACTATGATCAAAAGAAAATGACTTGAAATTTTTTGTTTATATTGATGAATAATTTCAAAATATAAACTGAATCTCTTTTAATCACGTAGTAGAATTCGAAGTTTTGTTTAGGCTCTGATTCACAGCCTCTGTAACTTTCTCTTTAGTCTTGTTCACTATCTGTTCAAGTGTATGATTCAGATTATCTACTGCAGTTGTCTTTGTCTGGTTTATAGTCTGGTTAACAGCACCCAATACTGCTTCTTTTGACTCATTGATAGCCATACTGACAGTCTGATTTATAGCCTGCTTTGCTACATCTTTGGTCTGATTGACAGCTTTTCCTATAGTTTGATTTATATTTTGTCCTATCAACTCTCTGGTCAGGTTTACTCTTTCTCCTGCAGGGTGTTCTATCCTTTTATTCATACATCCGGAAACTGATATTAAACATATCAACGTCAATCCAATCAGTAGAAATTTCAGAATTTTATTCAGATGCATAATTTACCATCTTATATAATTTACCATCTTATATAATTTACCTTCTTGTATAATTTACCTTCTTGTATAATTTACCTTCTTGTATAAGTATACATTAATAAAACTATTACTACAGCTTAGATTATAGATTATAACAGATACTGACAGATACGATTTGAAATCACCTTATTGTCAAGTATTAAAGTCATAACATCTAACTGATTACAGCAATTGGAAGAAAAGAAACAAGTTTTATTATTAAAATAAATTTTATAATCAAGAAACATTCTATGGTAAACCCTGTACATTAAGTTCATCTACCTAAACAGATAAGTATCATTTCTCATTAATATGTTTCTCTGCTTGTAGAGAATGAACCGGAAGAACGCTTTTGCCTCTGACAAGAGATGTAAATATTCCAATAATGCTGAAAATTGTAAACAGTATAAACGCATAGTGTAAGCTTTTAATGAACTCGGGGTAATATTCAGGTGTAATCTCCACAGGACCTGTAACAACTGCAAAGATCATCATTGCAATACCCATTGAAAGCATTTGTCCAAGCAGTCTCATGGTTCCGTTCATACCAGATGCCACACCATAAAATTTTTTATCCACTGAACTCATAATTACATTGGTGTTGGGGGATGAGAAAAGCCCAAATCCTATACCAAGCACTACAAGAATTCCAATGATATACCACAGAGGTGTTGTTTCTGATAGAAAAGTCAGAAAAAAGAGACCTGTTGCTGTGAGAGTCATTCCTGTAGATGCAATAATTCGAGGCTCGATACTATCTGACAGTTTCCCAGCAATAGGAGAGATCATAGCCTGAAAAACAGGCTGAGCTATAAGAATAAATCCTGCATGTTGAGGTGTGAAACCTTTTGTATACTGCAAATCAAGACTCAGAAGGAATGTCACTGCATATGTTGCGCTATAATTGATTAGTGCAGAAAGATTAGAAAGAGCAAAAACTCGATTTTTTGCCAGAATATTAATATCAAGAACAGGCGAAGGTATTTCTCTCTCATAGAGGATAAAGACAATAGTTCCGATAATTCCCACAGTTATAAGAGAAGCTCCTTTTATGTTAGGAAGTACGGAGAATCCATACATAAGTGAAACAATTGACAGACCATATATAATAGACCCTTTCAGATCGAATTTATCGCCCATGCATTCAGCCCATTCACCTTTAAGTTTCCATCGGATAAGTAGAATTGCCGCAAGACCCAGCGGGACATTAACAAAGAAAATACTTCTCCAGCCAAGATGTTGCGTCATTATGCCACCCAGGAAAGGACCTACGGAAAGACCTATGTAAACTGACGTAATATATATACCGAGAGCTTTACCGCGTTCTCCCGGCAAATAGACTGATGTGATCATGGCAATTCCGGTTCCAAAAATCATGGCGCTTCCCAGACCCTGAAATGCCCTCACCGTAATCAACATCCCTGGTGAATTGACCATAGTCATCATCAAGGATGCAAAGCTGAAGACCGTAATGCCATACAGAAAAACTTTTTTTCTTCCATATATATCGGCAATCTTTCCGAAAGGGACAAGGAACACTGCAGAAGAAAGTAGATATGCGGTTGCAACCCATGACAGAGATATCGCATCCATGCGAAATTCTGCTCCCAGGGTAGGCAGAGCAATATTTACCGCCGATCCGTCAAAGGGAGTGAGAAAGCCCGCCAGTAGTGCAATTATAAGCACAATTTGTTTTTCAGAATTTTCAGAACCATGTGAAGAAACACAAGGAACTTGTGATGAAATTTCTGAAGATAAAACTTCATCAGATGTATCACAAGATGTATCACAATTATTTATTTTTTCCATCATCTATCACAGTTCAACCTACGCTGGGTGGCAAATTGGTATTCTTTATAAGTTATGATTTCCAAAAAATGATAATGATCGTGATTAATTATTTCTACGTATATCTTCAATAATGCCGGAATTTTGTATTAAATATTCCCATGTGAACTTTGTTCTCATTTCAAAATTGTTTTTCCCTACAGAAGTAAGCAATGAAGGATTAGCGAACATCTCTGCGATTTTATCCGCAAGATCTCTGGGGTTGCGGGATTCATACAAAACACAACTATAACCAGGAATCAAGAAAGATTCCTTTCCAATCACATCAGCAACGATAATTGGTTTACCAGCAGCTATGTACTCTTTGGTTTTTCTTGATGAAAAGAAACCCGGATAGCTTGAATGGGCATCTATTTTATCATAGGGCAATATACAAATATCGAACTTGTGCATTATAGCCAATGCTTCTTTTTGAGGCCTGCGGCCTGCAAAAATCACATTGCCTTTGTCATGATGCCTATTTATCAGTTTAGAAGCATTATACCCCTCACCAACAATGACAAACAGAACATCCGGAAGATAATCAGCCGCCTGACAGATGTCTTCCACATTCATGAATGATTCCCAATTGCCTACAAAACCCACGATTTTTTTGTACTGTTTAAAATCTAACTGAACATTTTGTCCTCTGGCATCATCGATCTTTCGTATATCAACTCCATTTGGGATTAAAATACATTTATTTTTGTAATTTTCTATTTGTGCCTCTATTCCTTCACTAACAACAATTAGACGGTCACTGAATTTCAAAGTCATTTTATCTATAAATTTAACAAAGAAACTTCTAAGATGTTTACCCCTTTGTGCCAATTCCAAATCATATCTTCCATGAAAATCAGAATATACTTTGACACCTATTAATTTCAGCAGCAGTAGAATCATAATCGAGTCATATCCTCGTAAAATGGCAAAATCCCGATGATGAGTGATTGCAAATTTGAATGCGAAAAGTGTCAATTGTAACCTGTAAAGCATGCCTTTTAACAGGGAAAATTTTCCATCAATGTCTACTAAAGGCTTTACTTGAATCAGATTATCAATTTCCACTTTTTCTATGTCACTTGACTGCATGATCAAATAAATGTCTTTAAACTCCTTTTTGAGTTCTGAGAATATATGCAAAGCTCTTGATGACTGGACAACACTGTAAGAAGGCACATTAGCCAATAAGATAAATCCTTTTTTATCTGTCATGGGAACAAACAAATTTTATTCAAGATCAGAGTAGTTAAGGTATACAGCCATATTATTTTGTATTCAATATATTAAAACGATCTCCCCATGTTTACGCTAATAGTACAAATCAACTCCTGCATTTGAATATATCTTATCGTATTTTGATAATGCATTAAATAATATTGCATCATTGCCACTTTCTGGAGCGAAAAGGAAATTAGAGGACCCCTCACCTATATAGAATCCTCCGTCTAAAAATTGTTTTTGTCTTATGATTACATATCCCCTGTAAGTTGGAATGTTGTCAATCCTCGAAATTGTATAACTTCTGAAGAAAGTTAGTCCCAACTCTTGCGACTTATTGAAAGGTTGCTGTATGAAAAATCTGTTTGTATTATAATCTGAGTGCAGTTCTGATCCTGGATTTACGTGTTCCATAATATAATTGAACCCTTTGAGCTCATCATGAGTAAAATATTCTCTGACAGGATCGGACAAAAGTGGTTTTGATTCCGGACCGTTATAGTAAATAGAAGTGAATGCAAAGATTGCCACCAGCACCGAAATAGCAATCAACCACGCCGGCTTTTTGCCGCTGTTTGATAAATGCAAAAACAAAATATAAATTCCTGCAGCCATAACAAAAGCCATAAAAGGACTAATCAGCAACATGAACCTATCAAACCTGAATAAAGTCATAGTTTGCCACAGAGTCTGTAACGGAGTTGGGATATAAAGTACAAGTGTAAGTAAACCAAAAAGTGCAAATACTGAGAAGTAATCCAGGTAGTTCCTTTTATTAGCTTTGACCCGATCCCATAGGAGATATCCTATCCCAATAAGAGCAAAGAACAGGAATATTGAAACATCAAGGTGATTAAATATATATATCCACTCATAACCCATCTGTACAGTCTCTTTAATTTGGAATTCTTCATAGAAGTGAACATTTGCCCGACTAAGCAGCAGTTCTTCTACAAAAACATCTGCAAAATAGAACCAGTATCCAATAAACATTGAACAGAACAGTGAGAAATATGTTGATGTAATATATTTATTATCAGATAACAGAAGTTCACACACCAAGAGCAGGAACAGTATAATAGCTATCTGTGCAGCTGATACCTGATGAACTATCACTACAAATATAGTAACAAGAATAGCGAGTCCCTGATATGCAAAACCATGATTATTATCATCTTTTTTATACAAGAGATATAAAATTATGATTAACCCTACATAAGCTAAAGTCCTTGTAATCATGTACAATCCATAATAAATAACTGTACCACTTATCGAATAGACCACACATGTTAAAAGGGAAAATGTAGAGTTTTTTGTTGTTTTAATCATGAAGTAATATATAAAAATGAGCAATATAGAATAGATTAGACCTGAACCGATAAAGTAGGATGTCTGTAGATCCAGTCCTAACATATAAGAAAGTTGAGAATTCAATATATGAAATAAGGGGAAACTTGCATAGAAAGTGCTAAGGTCTGCAGGAGCCACATGACCAGACCGGTAAGTTACTTCTGAAAGAAATAAATGCGACATAATGTCAGTACCCCCAAAATAAAGGCCATATTTGAGGGTAACCCCGTATATCAAATTTAAAGAGGATAAAAATAACTCCATCAAAATTATATGAGGGCGTGCTGACTTAGAAAAAATCTGATTCAAAATCAATGTATAAATTAATGTCATTGTTATAAAATAATACCAAGTCCTTGCTGGATTTAAAAAAAGGAATATAACCGACAACAGATAAAAAGTTATAAAGGCTAAAATTGCAGTCCTCTCGCTTAAAGAAAGCCTTTTAAGAAGAGATTCTTCGTAAACATAATTTTTTCTGAACATTTTTGACAAAAATATAGCAGAAAATATTGCAGGTACTGCTACTAATAAACCTCTTATTGCAAAATCAGGACGATCAATGATATAAGCAATAGCAATGCCGCCTGCAACCCCAAAAACGATGAACAGCGGAAAGAAATTTGCTATAATATTTAGAGTTTTATAAACAATACTTATATTTTTTTCCTTCATTTATAAACTCCTTAAGCGTGGGAGCTATTTTTGCTTAATAAGTAAATTCTTTTGAGATGGATATATATTAAATCTTATATATATGTATCAGTTTCTGTTCGTTTTTCTCTATATTGATGGCTTAACATCCCCATCTTAGCATATAAAATTAACTCAAGGATACTATAAGGGGATCTTTTTAAAATCGATTGTTCTATTCTATTCAGAACAGCAATATACAAACATGTTTTGTTTTTTATTATTTTATTTGTCATTAAATTAATATGTATGACAATTAAGCAAAATTTATAAATAGTAAGATATGACAATCACTATCCTACTGCTGAAAAGAGGAAGAAAGCATGGTAAATATAAGACAGCCAAATGCAAACGAAGCTACAAGGACCTTTAACAGGTCAAAAAATGTAACGCCCATGTCAGGTATCTGTACACGCTGTATAGACGGATGTCGTGGCAACTGTGAAATCTTTAAGTCATCCTTTAGGGGACGCGAAGTTATTTATCCAGGCCCGTTTGGTGAGATTACTGCGGGAGGAGACAAGAATTATCCAGTTGATTATTCTCACCTGAATATTCAGGGATATGCAGTTGGAGCTATAGGTCTGCCAGAAGGAATAACACCGAGTCCAGAGACTGCAAGATTCCCATTTGTCAATACTGAAACCGAGTATGGGTGGAGAAGAAAAGTAAAGATGCGATTACCTATCTTCACAGGTGCACTGGGTTCAACAGACATCGCAAGGAAAAACTGGGAACACTTCGCCATCGGTGCAGCAATATCAGGCATCACAATAGTTTGTGGAGAAAATGTATGTGGAGTAGACCCTGATCTGAAACTCGGAAGTGATGGTCTTATAAAAGAATCACCAGAAATGGACAGGAGAATCGAAGTTTATAATAAGTTCTATGATGGCTACGGGGAAATGCTTGTACAGATGAACGTAGAAGATACAATGCTTGGTGTTGCAGAGTATCTTGCAGGCAAGTACAATATGGAAACTATAGAATTAAAATGGGGGCAGGGAGCAAAATGTATTGGTGGAGAAATAAAAGTCCAAGATATTGATCGTGCTATTGAGTTGAAGAAAAGAGGATATATAATTACACCTGACCCCGAACTTCATTCGGTGCAAGAAGCTTACAGAATGGGAGCGATAAAAGAATTTGAAAGACATTCAAGACTTGGATTTGTCACAGAAGAGGGATTCTGCGAAGAATGTGATAGGCTCAGAGACCTAGGATTTAAACGCATAACCCTCAAGACAGGAGCATATTCAATGGTTGAGACAGCTATGGCTATTAAATATAGCTCAGATGCCAGAATAGATCTGCTCACCTACGATGGAGCACCAGGAGGTACCGGCATGAGTCCCTGGCCCATGATGGAAGAATGGGGAGTACCAACATTTTATTTGCAGTCCCAAGTCTATGAATTTGCTCAGAAACTTGCAAGTCGTGGGAAAAAAGTCCCCGATCTGGCAATAGCTGGTGGTTTTTCCAGTGAAGACGGAATATATAAAGCACTTGCAATGGGATCTCCCTATTTCAAGGCAGTATGTATGGGCCGTGCGCTTATGATTCCCGGAATGGTGGGCAAGAACATAGAGAAATGGATCGAAGAAAATGACCTGCCTAAGACAGTTTCTGAGTTCGGGACCACAAAGGAAGAGATATTTGTTCACTATGAAGAATTAAAAGAGAAATATGGCGAAGATATGAAAAACGTCCCTCTTGGTGCAGTAGGAATATATTCATATGCACAGCGAATAAAAGTAGGATTACAGCAACTTATGGCCGGTTCAAGAAGATTCAACATCCAATCTATTTCACGTAAAGACGTGATGGCACTTACAGAGGAAGCCGCAAAGATATCAGGAATCGCTTATGTGATGGATGCATACAGAGATATTGCAGAAGAGATACTTGATGGTTAATCAGATATTGAGTGCGCCGGCAAAGTGAAAATAAACAGTTTAATTCAAACATACTGAAAATTATAGAGGATTTCGGCAAAATCCATAATCTGACATATTTGTTAAAAATGGAGTTCATCGAAATCCCTCTTGATATTTTTCTCCTGTTGATATTTTATCTTCAGGCTAATTAATTTCATAATCATAAACAATAAGTATTAATGAAATGGAACTAAAAATATATTGATGATGTCAGACATATAAAATATATGCTTGAATAAACATAATTTATAATACACTTTATTTATAATTTTGACTATATGTTATATAATTATAGCAGTGGTTGCATGTAATCTTTTATATGTGTAATCAAACTATAAATGATGTAATTAATGATGGTGTGGATGTAATGAGTGTTCTTGTCCTTGTAAGACATGGTGAATCACGATGGAATCTTGAGAATAGATTTGCGGGTTGGGTAGATGTTCCTTTAAGTGAAAAGGGGATCAAAGAAGCAATAAAATGCGCAAATGATTTGAAAAAATTTGAATTTGATGTTGCTTTTACCTCCAAGCTAACACGAGCCCAGACTACCTTATCCATTATATTATCGTGCCAGAAAAAGACAGGTATTTTCTTGCATGATGATCCAAAAGGCGATGAGTGGTCATTTCATCCTGTGCGAATTGATAGAGATGAAATGCCAGTCTATTCCAGTGATGCATTAAATGAACGATATTATGGAAAACTTCAGGGACAAAATAAACAACAGGCACGTGAAGTTTACGGAGATCAGCAAGTTTTTATATGGAGGAGGAGTTTTGATGTTGCTCCTCCCGGTGGTGAAAGTTTGAAAGATACATATGAAAGGACAATACCTTATTTTAAACATAATATACTGCCCTTACTTGAAGAAGAGAATAATGTAATAGTTGTTGCGCATGGAAATAGTCTGCGTTCAGTGGTCAAGTACATAGAAGACATCTCTGATGAGGATATTCCAAAATTTGAATTGAAAACAGGAGAACCTGTAATATATGAATATAACAAGGGAATATTCAATAAAACAAATATATGAAAATACTTCTTTTCAATCTCCATGTCTGTGTATTATGTCTGTGTATTTGTTATGTTTTATCGGCTAGTGGAGTGCTATGAAGTACACATTCATCTCCATGCTCAATAAATTCCTTTATATCACTTTTAAGTCTTGAGGGGTCTGTTAACCCAACTGCTTCTTTTATGGCTACACCTTTACAAAAAAACTTAAATGTAGGGGCGGACCTTATATTGTATTTCATAGCTGTCAGAGGACTATCCACTCCATTCATCCTTATGAAAGTACAGGAATCCTTGAATTCTCCTGCAAATTGCTGGAAATATGGTTCAATCTGCTTGCAATGTGGACATGTAGGAAGGTAGAACATGACCACCATAGGCTTTTTCTGATTTTTCAGCGTTTCTTCCCAATTTGAATCATTTAGCTCGATTATATCGTCACTTGTCACAATATCACTCCCAGCATCGTTTTATCATCATTATATTAATAAGTATTCCTTTACTTATATTTCTAAAACTAGAGAACAGAGTGAAACTGTTCAAAAAATTTTCTTGATACATGTATATTTATATTTGAATAATGTATGTTGTTAAATTATTTACTATCTCAGCCATGAAACATATTTATCCAAAGTTTAAGTTAAGAATATGAAAGATATATCAATGCCAATGATGGACTATGAAATCTCTATACTTGAAAACTGCAGAACTGTTATAGAAGACTTATATTATGATGGTGAACTGAAAGTTAAGTCAGAGTTTTTAAAAGCTTTTCTTGATACAATTCCTTTTCCAGTATATTATAAAGATATTAATGGTAAGTATCTTGGATGCAACAAGGCATTTGAGCATTTCATTGGAAAAAACAGGGAAGATCTCATCAGCAAAGAAGTAATGGCTGCTTGGCCAAAACAAGTTGCAGTGAAATATGAAAAAAAATATGGAGAAATTTTCGAAACACCTGGGATACAAATATATCAGTCTCAAATCAAGCTGCCGGATGGTTCAAATAGAGAAGTGATTTTTTATAAAACCAAGTTTAGTGATACATTTGGAAAAACAGCTGGAATCGTTGGAGCTATCCAAGATATCACCTGGCTTATACAAGCAATAAATTTATTTAATGATGGTAAAAAAGATCTCAGATCTTTTGCACCCTTTTATACTGAATCTGTAATATTGATTGATTCATCAGGTATTATTCTTGATGCAAACGAAGTTGCAGCTCATCGTTTGAAAACAACATTAGAAATGTTCAAAGGAAAGAATATATATGATTTTTTCCCTCCAGAACTACTGGAAAAGCATAGAAAAATACTATCTGAAGTGATAGCAAATGGGCGCCCTGAATATTTTGAAGATAGACATGATGGACGTGCATTCTTTACTGCTATATATCCATTATTTAACAAAGATGGAATAACAGACAGATTGGTTATCTTTGGTATGGATATTGCCGCAGCCAATACAGAACAAAATGAATTGATCAATTATGAAGAATTATATCGATCTGTTATAGAAGCATCTTTTGATGGTTATTTATACATAAATTTAGATGGATTCATCATAGAAGCGAACGAACAGTATTGTACCATTAGTGGCTATACGCGGGAAGAATTGCTTAGAATGCATATTTCCGATTTAGAAGCAAATGAGAACTACGAACAAACAGTTGCTCATATATGCAAAATAATTGAATCAGGAAAAGATCGTTTTGTAACAAAGCATCGTACAAAGAGTGGAGAGATTTTGGATTTCGAAGTCAATACAACTTATTCAGAAATAAAGATTCCTGGTTTCTTTTCTTTTTTCAGGGATATTACGAAACATAAGCAAACAGAAGAACGTAAACAACATCTTGAAAAAGTACTCGTGTCTATCAGAAAGATAAGCAAAGCAATTATTTATTCAAGTGATGCATACACACTTATTGAGCAAGCTTGCAATTGCCTTACAGAAACACTGGGATATCAGGATGCTTTGATAGTCTTGATTGATGAAAATAATTCTGTAATCTCAACTGCCATATCAGGAAATGAAAGCAAATGTAAAGATAGTCAAAAGCAACTGGAATGTGGAATACTTCCTTTCTGCATGATATCGGCTCTCCAAAAAGATGGAATAATAGTTACAGAGCGAATAAATCCACAATGTGCGGATTGTTCACTATGTGGGCATCCGTCAATGAGCATAATGACCAGCAAGTTGCAATGTGATGGAAAAACGTACGGGATACTCGCAGTCTGGATCCCATCCTGCTTTGCCTATGACAAAGAAGAACAAGAGCTTTTTAGAGGAATTACTGATGATCTGGGTTTTGCTCTTAAGAAGAAATTAACATAGACGTTTGCTGCCAATGACAAAAAATTGTTTTTGTTTTAAATATAAACCTCAATATAAAGCCTATTTCAATCTTTGATTATAGCTTCATAGGTATAAAGATTTTTCAATTACTCACAAACCCATGCATTTTTTCATAAAAAACCTATGCTATTCATTTAGCAAATATTTCTTTTGTTCCACCTGATATCAATAAAGCAATGTCCTTAAGTACAAATATCTGTTTAATCCCCTTTGGTAAAGCTATATAGCGGGGTTCCCATATGGGATTGAACTTTTCTTTGTAAGCACGAAGACCTTTGAAGTTATAAAAATATTCACCATGTGTGAAAATCGTTGCTCCTATTTTGTTCCACATTGGTGCAAGCGTTCTGTTCTCAAGACCTGAAAGTGGGGACATTCCCAATGAAAAATATTCAAATCCATTTTCTTTCCCCCACAACATAAGTTTTGTGAAGAGATATTCCATGGATGTGTTAGATATAGCAGGATCATAGCGCATAAGGTCTATAGCTATCTCTTCCTTATTGGATGTCATCCATATATTCGCAAAAGCTGCTATATGGTTATCCTTTTTTATAATCGCAAGTGGAAAATTTATCAGATATTCAGTTTTAAACGAACCCATCGAAAAACTCTTTTCCTTAGTATTCTTGGTTTTGAGCCAGGCATCTGATACGCTTTTAAGTTCCTCTATATGACCAGGAATTTCATCAGGCAGCATAATCTCAAAATGGAAACCATTTTTTTCCATACGCTTTACAGCATACCGAAAATCTTTTCCAGAACTTCCTTCAAGACTAAAATCTGAAAGCTTAACCTTTGCTTCCTCTCCGATTTTTATTAATGTCAGACCAATATCCAGGTAGTAAGGAATGTATTTTTCGCTTACTTCGTAAAAAACCGTCCATCCTTGATGTATGTTTGACATTTCATGAAAATCCCATATAAGTTCTTTTACATTGTCACTTTTTCCAATGGGATCACCCATGCATATCCAGCTTTTTCCTGAAATTCCATACATAAGAAATGTATTTTTTTGTTCATCAAATAATACATATTTATCTTTAAGCAGGACAAGATTAGCATTAGTATCATTACTTCTCCTGATAATATCCTTTATCTTGGTCATTTCTTCTTCATCGGGAAGTTTAAGATCTTTTACAGAACCTCCAAGTAATTTCAATATGCCAAATATGCCTAAAACAATAGATATACCTACAACTGACCTGAGAAATCTTGATACATGCATGTTAATTCCAAATTGCCATAACAGCTCTTGAGAATAATCCACTGGCTCATGGGCAAAAAAACCGAGCCATATGAAACTCATAACAACAAGAGCAATGGCAATTATATTGTCTCTGCTAAAGGACTGATTTAAGAGAGAGGACTTTCTGTAAAAATGCTTCCTTTGAGGTAACAACAGTAAAAATATAATAAATAATATACCGGCTTCTATGAAATTCAAACCTTTCAGGATGGAAAAAATACTACCCATCACCAGTATAATTACAGACACTAAATAAGCTCCATCGACTCTTTTCCATAAGCCGTTGGCCAGAATGAGAAGAAATACGCCTATCATACTGCTGAAGAGGCTCGAAGATTCTATAAGTGATAACGGTAATACCTTTTCGATAACTCTCATACTTTCCATCTGAGGTGGCAGAGCTTCGGAAAAAAGAATCACAATCCCTGCAAGGAATATGAGCACTGAGAATATCTGAGGTGTAAATGCAGAGAGAGTAAGATATGTTTTTTTGTTTAACTGCATTAATATTTCTTTTCTTGCATTAAACTCGCTATATGTAAGGATTATCAAACCCAAGAAGAATGGTGTAACATAATAAATCATCCTGAATGCTACAAGAGCTACAATTATATTTTCAGGAGCTATAGATGGGGCGAGTGCAAGGAGCATAATTGTCTCAAATACTCCCATCCCTCCAGGAATGGTAGTTATATAGCCAACAGTCTGCGCTATCAAGAAAATTACTATAAAATATGGAAAAAATATGTCCTTATTATCAGAAAGCAGGAAGTATAATGCACTTCCAGCAAAAACAGAATCCATGGATGAAATTATCATCTGTGCCAGACCGGTTTTTATGTCAGGAAACTGAATCTTATTTCCTTTAACTTCGACAGTCTTATGCTGAAGACAAAATGCCAAATATACTCCAAGAAATAGCAGTAAACTTAAACCTAAAGTTTTTAACCTGATTCCATAAAAAGAAAGTGCGGCGTGAAGTTCGGTTGTAGAGAAACTTAATAGAAATCCTCCTAAAAAGCACACACCAATCCAGAATGTTATACTACAGAATGATATGATCTTACTTATCTCCAGTGCTGTTAGACCAAGGGCAGAATATAATCGATAACGTAGCGAACTTCCTGCAAAAGGATTTAAACCAATACTATAACTAATGGATGTACTTGTGAATGATGGTGCAAGGATTTCCCTGTAGGAAACAGACTTACCTATGTATCGAATGGCGAGAACATCATAGCTTATAAGAGCGACATAACTTAAACATGTAAAAATAAAAGCTATCAGCACTTTCCACAGATCTATATCTGAAAAACTATCCAAAATAATATTTAGCTGCAGGGAATGAAGCTGTTTGTTTAAAATCCATAGTGAAAATGCAAAAAAAGAAATTGGAAGTAAATAACTTATCTTTTTTAGATTTTCATGTGCAGGTTCATTTTTTTTATTGCTCAATATAATTCACCTAAAATAAATATCTTTATACAAACCATGCTATTTGATATTTACTCAAGTTTAGCGTCTTTTCAAAATTTATATATAAATGTTTAAACATGATTTCAATATAAAAAAGAAAACGTTTCTATTCAGGGGGAAAGAATTTTTGTCGGATCTAACTTTAAAACAACGTTTTATTAAGTCTCTGGAACGAAAAAATGTTGATAAAGTACCAGTATGTTCAGTAACACAGACTGGCATTGTGCAACTTATGGAAATAACAGGTGCAAAGTGGCCAGATGCTCATTACGATCCTGAGAAAATGGCAACTTTGGCTATTGCAGCACATTCAATAACAGGATTAGAAGCAGTAAGATACCCATTTTGCAATACAGTTATGCCTGAGACCCTTGGTTGTATCATAAAAGAAGGCTCTCTGGATACCCAGCCCCAGATTGTCGATTTCCCCTGCAAGAAAAAGGAAGATGTTGCTTTTTTATCAATTCCGGACAATCTGCTTGAAAGTAAAAGAATTAAAACAGTTCTCATGGCCACAGATATTGTAAAAAGCAGACTTTCAGGCGATGTTCCAGTAATTGTTGGAATACTCGGTCCTGCTGCAATCGCCTGTTCTCTTTGCGGTGTGAATAATTATCTGATATGGTGTATTACTGCACCGGAGGTTCTTGAAGAATTACTAATATTGGGTACCACTGCATGTACAGAATATGCAAATTCCTTATTTGACAGGGGCGTGGATGCAGTTGTGATAATCGATTCAGAGGCTGGTCCTGATCTGCTCCCTCCTCCACTCTTTGAATCTATGATATTACCTCATTACAAGTCGATAACAAGAAATCTGAAAGGGCATTCAATCCTTCATATTTGCGGCGATGCCACAGAAATCCTTGATAAAATGGCAGATTCTGGTTTTGAAGGACTAAGTATAGAGGAAAAAGTAAACCTTTCTTATGCAAGTCAGATTGTTGGAGGGAGAGCATGCCTTATAGGCAATATATCTCCTGTTTTGACCTTACTGCAAAAGTCTCCCGGACAAATAAAAGAAGAAGCAAAAAAATGTATCGAAAACGGAGTAGGTATACTTGCTCCAGGTTGTGGAATAGCGCCACACACTTCTATTGAGAATATAAGGGCATTTGTAGCTGCAAGAGATGAATATTATAATTCAAAATAAATATTTAATAAAAACACATTACAATGAAGAGTTTTATCATCGATGAGATGTTATATCTATAATGCCACTTTTGTAGGTATACAAAGTACGTTCGACGTATTTTGTAATATCTTCTTAAGAGAAAGTGCAGGAATTGATAAATAGAGCCGTTTTCTCTGTTCAGATGATTGTCTATGGATTCCTCGAAGCAGATTCCTCTATACTCTATATATTTAAAAGAGATGTGGAATTAATTAAAAAGAATAAGTTTTAAACTGAAGATCTAATTAGACAACTCATATACGTACTTTGAAATATTCCGGCAAAATATTATCAAATTTAAATATATTAACTAAGATAAGTCGGTTTTTAAAATGTTATTTTATACTCATGGATGATATTCCTTTACTGATAATTATCTCCAAAATCTGTTCCAAATCATGCTTAAATTTATATTATAAATCTGATGAGTTGTTTAATAGCGAGTTGTAGCGAGTTGAATAGAAGAATATAGACCAAAACTTTATATAATGATAGTATTACCTATAGACAGATTTTTAAATTAGCAGTTAATAGCGAATGATTCCACAAACTGCCTAATGGATGGAAAATGCTGGTCAAACATATTGCAAATCTATATGGTTACAGGCAACTGATATGGCAATTAGCTTGGAGTGAGTTCAAACTAAGATATAAGAACTCTATATTAGGATATTTCTGGTCACTCCTGGAACCTCTGCTCATGCTTACGGTTCTGTATTATGTCTTTTCACACCTTATGAAAATGCAGATAGAGAATTATCAACTTTTTCTATTACTGGGTATTATTATATGGAATTTTCTTAGCAGAGCTACTACGATATCAATGAATTGCATTGTTGGAAAACCAAGTCTTATTAAAAAGATATATTTTCCCAGAGACATATTTGTGATATCATCGTGCCTTACGGCTTTGCTTATGAGTGTTTTTGAATCTGTTGTATTTGTACTGTTTATGACATATTTTAAAGTTCCATTGTCACTGTATGTTCTCCAGACTCCTCTTATACTGATATGCCTTGTGGTGATTTCTGTAGGTCTTTCTCTGGCTTTAGCAGCTCTTAATGTACTTTATAGAGATGTGCAGTTTATATGGGCTGTGCTGCTACAGGCAGGTTACTTTGCAACACCCATAATGTATACTGTTGAAATATTTCCTGCAAATCTCAGGAGTATTGTACTTCTAAACCCGATTGCCAGGGTTATAGTTGCAGCAAGAAATACTATTATTTACTCATCCCCTGTACTTACAGAAGATCTGATTTTCATGAGTGCTGCTGCAATAATTTTTCTTTTTGCAGGATATGCTATTTTCAATAAGATAGAGCCTCGTTTTGCGGAGGAGATCTGATGAATGTTATTGAAGTTGAAAAACTGTATAAGTCTTTCCGCATTCCCCATGAAAAAAGAACCACTCTGTTTGAGGCAGTTACAGGAGTGTTCAAACCAGAATCATATGAAGTCTTCAATGCATTGAAAAACATAAATTTTGAAGTTAAAGAAGGTGAATTTTTTGGTATCATCGGAGAGAACGGAAGTGGAAAAAGTACTCTTTTGAAAATAATTGCAGGAATACTGTATCCTTCCTCAGGAAATGTGCGCATTTACAAAAAAGTCACACCTTTTCTTGAACTTGGGGTAGGGTTCCAGACAGATATGACAGCTGTGGAGAATATAAAGACTTATGGAACTATAATGGGTATGTCTAAACATGATATCAAATCAAGGACTGATGACATACTGGAATTTGCCGGACTTGAGAAATTCAGAGATACAAAATTAAAAAATTTTTCATCTGGGATGCAGGTAAGACTTGCTTTTTCTACTGCAATTCAGACAGATCCAGAAATACTGCTTATGGATGAAGTGCTTGCAGTAGGTGATATGGATTTTCAGCAGAAATGTCTGGATGTTCTGAATAATTACCGAAAAGAAGGTGTAACAATTGTATTTGTTTCCCATGATCTGGGTTCGGTCAGAAGGTTCTATGACAGGACATTATTACTCCA